>JAFUTP010000042.1 GCA_017484165.1 Cardiobacteriaceae bacterium
ACAGATCACCCCAATATCGCCGAAGCTATCGCCGCAGGCGGCGCAATTTTAGATTCAACTCCCGCAGGACAGGGCAAAAAACAAGCACTAAAACAAGCGAAAAATCTCACAGAAGAGATTGGAAAAAATAGCGCAAGAGGGGCAGGAAAAGTTGCTGATAGTAACAATAGTGCTAAAAAAACAAAAGGCGAGATTGTGCAAGAAAATAATCAAAGAGGTAAAAATTATGAGATAGAAGAGTATAACGATAGAACTAATGATGGCTATTCATTAGAAACACAAATTTATATGGAAACTGATACAGGAAAGAGAACTATAATGGATATGGCTGGAACAGATAAAGATGGTAATTTTGCCTGTATAGAGTGCAAATCTTCTGAAACTGCAAAATTAACTACAAATCAACAGGAAGCTTTTCCTGAAATAGCCAAAAATGGAGCAACAGTGAAAAGTAAAAACAAAGAAAGTATGCCTTATGGAACTAGAATACCGCCAACAGATGTGAAAATAAGCAGACCTTCTGGCAGTACTTTTGTTACTCCTAATGGTATCAAGAAAAATAACAAAAGTGAGTGATTATGACTATTTATCAAACGGATGTTATAGATATGATTGCTACCATCGGAAATAAAGTTGAGTTAGTTATAACTGATCATTTAGAATGGACAGGTAAGACAGAAGAAGATCTAGAACACCTTCGATTATTGGATGCAAAATTTTGCAAGTACATCGCTGCTTACGAAAGTGGAGAACTGTTAAGAAAAAAACCTGAAATAAAAGACAAAAAGGTTACTATTCAAATAGTAGGACTACATTGTCCAAATAAAAGAGGAGCAAAATTTATTTCTGACGCAAGAGACTATTTGTCAAAAAATTGCCCAGAAATAACTTTGGAGTTCGTCTGGCGCCTACGCTGAATGTTAAAACACAACTCAATGTAGTTTCAATATAAAAAAGCGGCAGTTTTGCCGCTTTTTTATTTTGATACCAAAAACTCCTGAACTGATGAATGCTCTCCAATAAAAATTATGGAATTAAAAACCATATTAAATAACTGGAAATTTATATTAGTTACGGTTACTTTTTATTTCTTCTTTATCTCTTCCGCTCTGCTGAGCATTTCCAAGGCATGTTTTTGTGAAGTTTCGGAATTGCTATCGCCGAGCATTCTGGCAATTTCGCCGATTTTTTCTTCACGAGAAAGTTCTCGCACGGCAGTGTGGGTGGAATTGTCATCGCTAAATTTTTCGATACGGAAATGGCAATCTGCATAGCTTGCAACTTGCGGCAGATGCGTAATGCACAAGACTTGATGATATTTTGCAAGTTCGGCAAGCAATTTTCCGACCGTATCTGCGGTTTCTCCCCCTATTCCTGCATCAATTTCATCAAAAATGATGGTATGTGGTGGATTTTTTGATGACTGTGCGGTTATTTTTTTCTTACTCTTACTAATATTTTTTTCCGTTATTTTGTTAGTTTTTTTACTGTCTTTCTTATTATTTTTATCACAATCATCTTCAATATATTCATCTCTTTCTAGACTTAAACTTGCCACTTCAATTGCTAGCGATATCCGAGAAAGTTCTCCACCGCTTGCAATTTTTGCAATTGATTGCAAACTTTGTCCAGGATTAGCACAAAGTTGAAAATCAATTTCATCGATTCCCTGTGCGCTTTGCCGTTCAGTCGGACTAACTTTGATAGCAAAAACCGCCTTTTCCATTCCCAAACCGCGGATTAGTTTTTCCACTTTGCTGGCTAATTTTTTACTCTCTTCCTGTCGTAAATATGAGAGTTCTGCTGCTATTTTTTTATACTCTTCTTCTAGTTTTGATATTTCTATAACTAATTCTTCCGACTGTTGTTTTCTTCCTGCGAGGACTTCCCGTTCAGCTGCTAATTCTTGAAATTTTGCCGCTAATTCATCAGGCGCAATTCGGTGTTTATTTGCCAGACGGTGTAATTCGCTCATTCTTGCATCAATTTTTGCAAACTCTTCGGGGTTTTCTTCGAATACTGATAATGCTCTTTGCAGGCTATCTGCTGCCTCTTCAATATAAACCGCGGATTGTGATAAGAGTTCCGCTGCATCTTGAAATTGCGGTGATTTTTTCGCCAATTTATTTGCCATTTGCACAAAACTTTTCAGCATTTGCGCGGGATTTGTTTCTGCTTCCAGCAATCCATAAGCTAAATTTCCGCCCTCTTGCAAAATTTCCTCGGCATTGGACAATTCACGGTGGCGAGCCGAAAGTTCGGAAAATTCTCCCGCTTCTGGCGCAAGTTGTTCTAATTCTTCTAATTGATAATCCAAAAGTTCGGCGCGCTCACGGTCAGCTTTTTCCGCCTCTTGCAACAGAGCAAATTCACGGCGTTTTTTCTGCAATAAATGAAAATTTTTGAAAGTTTTAGCCAGAATTTCTTCATTTTTAGCTGCACGGTCTAACCTTTCGCGCTGTCCCTCGCTCGTCAAAAGAGTTTGACTGGCATTTTGACCGTGAATATTGATTAAGTCTTCGGCAATTTCGCGAATTTGCGCCGTAGTCGATGCCAGCGAATTGACGAATGCTTTACTACTTTTGTCGCGCAAAGTCCGACGGATAATCACTTCATCGGGATTATCAGCATTTTGCAATTCCTGCTCGGATAAAAAATTCTGCAAATTAACGGGAATATCAGAAAACTCCGCGCTGATATTCGCTTTCTGTGCACCGTTACGAATTGCCGAAATATCCGCCCTACCACCGTTAATTAAAGCAATTGCATCAATCAAAATAGATTTTCCTGCTCCTGTCTCGCCCGTTAAAATATTGAGACCAGCACGGAAGTTAATTTCCGTTTTTTCAATAATCGCGAAATCCGAAATTGTCAAGTTGTTTAGCATTTTTATTCTTCAAAAATATTGCAAATTTTGCGGCTAAATTTAACTTCTTTTATTCCATACTACTTATTCTTCCGCTGGTGGAATTCCCCAGCGCAATTTTTCCCGCAAACGCCGCTGAAAACTGTAATTTTGCGGATGCAAAACGGTAAATTCCCCACCATCACCGACCACAACCGTATCCCCAAATCGCAGGGCTAAATCTTCCTGACCGTCAATCGATACTTGAATTTCCTGCCTGCGGTCGCGACGGGGCACAATTTTTACCTCGCAATGATTGTCAAAAACCACGGGACGGTGCGTCAGCGAATGCGGACAAATCGGTGCGATGATAAAAGCGTCCATAGTCGGAGCCAAAATTGGCCCTCCCGCAGAAAGCATATAAGCCGTAGAACCAGTCGGAGTGGCAATAATTAGTCCGTCCGCGTGATAATTACAAAGAAATTCCCGTCTGGCATAAACATCTAATTCCACCATTCGCGACCGAGTGCGCTGATTCATCACCACATCATTTACCGCATAAAAATAAGCCCGCACCCCAGATGGACTTTCCACCCGCACCGCAAGCAAACGGCGTTGCTCTAAAACACAATTGCCGTCCAAAATCTCATTTAATTCCGTTTCAACTTCACGAGCATTCAAATCCGCCAAAAAGCCCAAATGACCAGCATTGATACCGACAATCGGAATATTCTTCCCCTGCAAACTTCTTCCTGCATAAAGAAAAGTGCCATCTCCGCCTAAAACAATCGCTAAATCAATATCCGAACTCCATTCCTTAATAGGAATAGCAAGCGGACTTTCGCGCAAATCTCGCGGGGCATTCGCGTAATCAAAAATGTATGGAATTCTTCTTCTGCGCAAAATGCTAATAACCGACTGGACAACCAGCCCCATTTCTTGCGTTCCGTAACGATTGATTATGCCAATATGGTGAAATTGATTATCTGGCATTAGAGTTTTCTAAATAAATGAAAGAGGAAAATTATACGGTAATGAATACAACTTAAATTCATACTTTATTTTTACTTTATTTTTGCAATAAAAAAACACTTCATTAGGAGAAGTGTTTTTTTCTTACCTGTTGTAGCAAAAAAAGCTTACTTGTTAATCAAAATTTGCTCTAATGTGCCACCTTCTTCAAGGTAAGTTCTAACCCATTTCGGATGCGAACCACAACCTGTCCAAGTTTCACCTGTTTCAGGATGGCGATACTTAGGTTTAACTACCCTTTTTCTAGAAGATTTTGTAGCTAAAAATTTACCTTCACCTTTACCTGATGTCAGCAGCATTTTTGCTTTTTTTTCAGCAGTTCTGCGTAATTCAGAAGCTCTTTTTTGTCTTTCGCCTTCCAAAGCGTTGATAAGTTGAACAAATTCTTCTGTATCAAGGTTGATACAGGTTTTAATTAGGTTATTTAAGTCAGTCATAAGTTATATCCTGTGCATTAAAAATAAACAAATCGCTATAAAAATAGCGCGGGCATATTACATCTTCCAGCACAACTTGCAAGTCATTTCAAAAATAATTTCAACAAAAAAATAAGCGGCTTTTTTACCGCTTATTTTTAAGGCTTGATTGATGCTTGATTTGAACTTGAACTTGACTTTAATTTAACTTTAATTCGACTTTAATTTGATCTGATTTTGACTTATAGAGAAGTTGATAAAAATCACCTTTTGCGCTAAAAAAATCCAACTCTTCACGCTATTAAAATCCCTTCGGATAGCTGCCTAAAATCTTAAAAAACTTCGCTTTACTAGCAATTTCAGAGAGCAATTTTTGCATTTCTAAATTATCTTGATGACCATCTAAATCGATAAAAAATAGGTATTCCCATAACTTCTGCGGATTAGGACGGGATTCAATTTTGCTCATATTTATCCCAAAATTCCAAATCGGCTGCAAAATCTGCATCAAAGCACCAGGAACATTTTCGGTAGAAAAAATAATGCTGGTTTTATTGTTTTTATTTTCCTTACAAGGAAATACTTTTTGCTTACTAATTACGACAAACCGCGTGGTATTGTCATACCTATCCGCAATATTTTCAGCCAAAATAGCAATTTCATATTTCTCCGCCGCAAATTTTCCCGCAATTGCTGCCGCATTTGGCTCGCCAGCTGCCATTTTTACCGCTTCGGCATTGCTCGATACGGGAAAAACTTCCGCCTGCGCTAAATTTTCATTCAACCATTTACGGCATTGCGCCAGTGATTGACTATGCGAATAAACCTTTTTGATTTCCGCAAAGTTTCCGCAATGCGAAATCAAATTTTGTTCAACTTTCAAAAATACTTCAGCGCAAATCTGCAAATTGCTCATCGCCAGAGAATCCAAAGCGAGATTTACCATGCCTTCGGTGGAATTTTCAATCGGCACTACCGCATATTCCGCCTCACCGCGTTCAACTTTTTGAAAAACTTCCGCAATACTCGCTGCCAACACCACTTGCACGCTAGAACCGAATTGCTGATAAACCGCAGCCTCGCTAAAAGTGCCGCTAGGACCTAAACAAGCAACTTTTGTATCCGCTTCCAAGGCTCGACATGCAGACATAATTTCACGAAAAATCGCGCGAGTTTGTTCGGGCTTAAACGGATTTTCAGGATTATTTCCGAGTTGTTCTAAAACTTCCCGTTCTCTTTCTGGTCGGTAAAAAACGGGGGATTTTTCCGTCTGTTTTTTTGTCTCTCCCACTTCATAAGCAAGCGCGGCGCGGATTTTTAGTAGTTGCAGAATTTCTTTATCGGTCGCATCAATTTTGGCGCGCAATGCCAGCAATTTGTCGGAAGTAGAACTCATAAAACCTCAATTAAAAATTTCACAATCAAAATTCAAACGAATTAGGCTTCTTCCTCTTCTTGATCGACCCAGTGAAATGCGGTAATTGCCAATTTTTCACCGTTAGCTTGTTTTTTCAAACGGTCAATACAAACGGAAAAATCTTCTTCTATAACGCGCATAAATGCAGCGGTAGCGTGAATTACCGTATTTTCTCCTGAATAAATCATCGTGTGTCCAGGAATAAAAATTAAATCTCCCGCCTGCATTTCAGAAGCGCGGATTTGCTGATGATTACGGAATAAATAATTTCTTTGCAAATCGCTATCACGCGGCAATTGCCGACCAGCAAAGCTATAACAAAGCTGCGTCAGCGCCGAACAATCCAATCCAAATGATGGATTACGGCTACCCCAGACATATCCAGTTCCCAGCAAAGAGCGCGCGGTTTCAACAATATCGAATTTGTCATCGACGCTGACAATATGCTTTTTATGCACCCAGCCGACGGTTTCAACTTTCACATAATCCCAAGACAAAGCGGCAATATTTACCAAACTTCCCATCGGTAAGCACAGGCGCAATGGCGAACGAAAATCTGGTTCGACGGTAACCGCGGCATTACAACGAATTCGCCAACGGGCATCGTGGGGACGCATTTTTAATGTGTAAATAAAACTTCTATGAACCCAACCACAATGCGCATCAGAACGGCTTTGCACAAATAAAAATTCCCCTTCCTGATGATGCACTGTCAGCCGCTCACCCAAAAGAAGTTGGCTAATTCTTGCTGCTCGCGGTGATGCTTCTGCAAATAACCAAGCATCGCTACCCTGCACTATTCCGTGGCAAATTACGGGAAATTGCGGATTAAGCCGAGTTTCATTAGCAAGAAAATCATCAGAAAAATTAAACGGGTTGTAGATTGGTGCAACTTCTTGTTCTTCTTGCAAAACAATCTGCTGCTGGGCGTAATTAGAAACATTGTTATTTGGCGCAGGCTGCTGAATCGTAATTTCAATCGGCTGCTGCGGGTAGTAAGCGTGTTGGAGATTTTTTTTATGCTCGGAGCTCGTGTCAGACATTTTTATCTCGAATGTTTTTAATGATGGGAAAAAATTAGATTTTGTTTGCAGCTGTGATTTTAGTTTTTTGCAAAAAAACTATTCAAAAGGGTTAATCAATTCGATATCAAGATTTTGAAAATCCGCCACATTGCGAGTTACCAAAGATAGATTGTGTTGAATGCAAGAAGCGGCAATTAGAGCATCATTTTCGGGTCGCACATTCGGAATATGCAAACTAGCGCAAATTTTGGCGGTAGTGCGGTCAATGTTGAAGATACGGTTTTCAAACAACGAATAAACAGTCGTATTAAACCAATGGCGTAAATACTTGCCTTGAACAGGGTCTCGTCTCTCCATTCGCATAATTCCCCGTTCAAGTTCCATTAAAACAATAACCGAAGTAAAACAACGGCTCGTATCAATTTTTTGTATCCAGCGTTTGAAATGTGCATTTGCTTTTCCTGATGCGACTAGACGGATTTCACTAACCGTATTGGTATCTAAAAATAGTTTCATTATTCAAAATCAAAGTCTCTGCGGGAAAGTTGTTCTTTGCGCGGAGTAATTTCTAATTCGATATCAGCTAATCTCGGATCGCAGTTTTTACAGAATTCGTATATGGTTTGGTTATTTGATGTCGATATTTCCTCCGCTAATTCTGTTTCAGGCAAGGACAACAGTTCATTCAAAAATTGATAAATCTTCTGCTTGTTATCGTCTGACAACTGTCCATACATAGCGGAAATTTCCTGTGCTGAATGCACCGCAATATTGCTCATAAAGTTTTCCTATCCATATCATCTTTTACTAAATGGCGTGTCTAAAAATTCGTCATTTGAACCGTAGGCGAAAAATCTCTATCGTTAGTTCCTTCTATGAGGTAAAAAATAGAACTACTCTAAATTTAGATACGCCTTAAAACAAATAGCCGCCCAAATATAGGCGGCTTTTTAATCCAATAGTGCAAATCAATCTTCAAAATCCCTACTTACCGTATTCCTATTGCGATTTAATTTCATCACTTTCGGACGGCTTTGTTTCACGCGGGCTTTTAGCTTCACGCCAGGGCGAAAAGTAACGACGCGGCGGGCTTTAATGATGGTTTTTTCTCCTGTGCGCGGATTACGTCCAGGTCTAGACGGTTTATCACGCAATTCGAAATTGCCAAATCCTGCCATTTTTACTTCTTCACCGCCTTCGAGGCATTGAATAATTTCCTCGAACATATCCTCCACAATCTTGGTTGCATCAACTTTATCAATCAAAACTTCACTAACTACATCTTCAATAAGTTCGTTTTTAGTAATAGCCATAAATTCTTCCTTAAATCTTTTCTCTACAAAAAAATAAAAATCAACGCAAAACAGCGGCGAATTCGCTTGCTAGTTTTTCCAAAATCTTGCCAATTACTGCCTCAACTTCTTCGTCTTGCAAAGTGCGCTCTTGATTTTGCAAAACTATTGCGAGCGCAACGCTCTTTTTACCCAGCACTAAATCTTTTCCTGCAAAAACATCAAAGCAGAAAACTTCTGACAGCTGCGCGATGTCAAATTGCAAAGCACGAATTGCCGTAATCAAATCTTCCACCGCAACTTGCTCATCTACCACTAACGCAATATCACGGCGCACCGCAGGAAATTTCGAAATCGTGGAAATTTCAGGCAAATTAAGCCCTCTCACCGCCGCAATATCGGCTTCGAAGACAAAAATTTTTCCGCCTTTGCCACCGAGTTTATTGAGAATTTCGGGATGCAGAGTGCCAATCACACCTACTTTTTTACCGTCAAGCAAGATGTCAGCTGCCTGACCTGGATGTAAATATGGCGCATCAGAACGCTGATATTTCGCATTTGGAATAAGAGTTTCCGCTACCGCTTTGATATCGAAAAAATCCGCATCGCGAGCTTTTTCGCTCCACTGTTCAGGCGCGGCAAGTCCTGAAATTACCGCAGCCACACGGCAAACTTGCTCGCAATCCACTGCTTTTTCGCCCCGCGGCAAAAAACAATTACCGATTTCAAATAGCTTGATATTGTTTTGCTTACGGTTACGGTTGTAAATCACGGTAGAAACAAGGCTGGGAATTAGTGAAAGACGCATTTCCGACTTATCTTCCGCAATCGGATTTAAGAGATTTACCGTCTTGTTATCGCCGAAAAACGCTGAATGTTCCGTGCGCGAAATAAAGCTATAACAAATCGCCTCGCTAAAACCAAGCGCGCGTAATTTATCGGCGGTTAGGCGTTGGCGGTTGATGCTTTCTTGTGCAACGGTGTTTTGGTCTTTTTGATATGCCACAATCGGCAGAGCATCGGGAATATTGTCATAACCACCAAGGCGCACGATTTCCTCGATTAAATCCTGATAAATCTCACAGTCAAAACGCCAAGACGGCGGCAGGAATTTATTTCCTTCCTGCTTAAATCCAAGTGCCGCAAGCTTTTCCTCGACAAATTGCCAGTCATACTCACGACCGACCAGTTTGGCGATTTTTTCCTGCGGCAGCTCAATTTGTTTTCTTTGCGGTAAATGTTCAGGCGCGCGGAATTCAGAAATTTTTCCAGCTTTTCCACCGCAAATTTCCACAATCAGTTTTGTTGCGAGCTCAATAGCCGCCGCCTGCATTTGAAAATCCACACCGCGTTCGAAGCGTTGTGCTGCATCACTCGACAAGCTAAATTTTCTTGCCTTACCGATAACCGCATCAGGATTAAACCAAGCCGATTCCAACACCACCCGCGAAGTTTTTTCGCCACAACCGCTATGAATTCCGCCCATAACGCCTGCAATTGCCAACGGTTTTTCCTCATCGGCAATGAGTAAATCATCCGCATTCAACTCTGCTACCGAACCGTTAATCAGAGTAATTTTTTCGCCTTCATTGGCATAACGGATATTGATTGCGCCTGCAATTTCAGCCGCATCGAAAGCGTGCATCGGCGTGCCAAAACTCATCATCACAAAATTGGTTACATCAACCAAAGGATCGTGGGCGCGCACTCCAAAACGCCGTAGAGCTTCTTGTAGCCAAATCGGTGAAGTTTTACTGTTATCCACAGCATCAATTACACGCGCTAGATAAATCGGGGCAGCCGCTGGGGCAGTATTTTTTATCTCTACCGCCAAATCAGAAGTAGCAGCAACTGTCAGGCTTGCCAAATCCGCATTAAACAAAGCATCGGGCGCGGAAGTTCCGTATAAAACACAGGCTTCGCGAGCCAGTCCGCGTTCCGAAAAGCAATCGGCACGGTTAGGAGTTAAATCAATATCAATAATTTGATCGTCTAAATCGAGATAAGCACGAATATCAGCCCCGATTTCGGCATCAGCAGGCAAAATCAAAAGTCCGCTGTGGTCTTCACTAATTCCCAGTTCCCGCGCCGAGCAAAGCATTCCACTACTTTCCACCCCGCGCAATTTCGATTTTTTAATTTTTATCTCACCTGGCAAAATCGCTCCAATCGTAGCCAGTGGCACTTTCACCCCAACCGCGACATTCGGTGCACCGCAAACAATCTGTAAATTTTCCGCCCCGCCGTAATTAACCGTCGCAATCCGTAATTTGTCCGCATCAGGGTGTTTTTCGAGTGTTAAAACTTCTGCGACCACAACCCCTGAAAACTTCGGCGCAGCGGGAATAACTTCTTCGACTTCCAATCCCGCCAAGGTGTAACGGCGAGCTAATTCCAGAGCATCAAAACTCTGATTAGTAATTTTTTGCAATCTTGATACCGAAACTCTCATCAAAATTTCCTTGTAAAAATTCTTTTAGTTCAACTATTTGGTGGGCGCATCTAAATTTAGGGTTAGTTCTATTTTTTCCCTCGTTATCCTGAAAAGAGCGAAGGATCTGCCGATAGAGATTTTTCGCCTGTGGCTCAAAATGACGAATTTTTAGATAAGCCCTGTTGTTTATTTTTTTGATATGCCTCTATTTCAATCAATATTGAGCAGAAAACCGCGACAAAAACCGCAGATCATTTTCAAAAAACATTCGTAAATCAGAAATACCGTAACGCAACATCGCCAGCCGCTCAATGCCCATTCCGAAGGCATAACCTTGATATTTATCCGCATCAATACCGACATTTCTTAAAACATTCGGATGCACCATTCCGCAACCTAAAACTTCTAACCATTTGATTTCATGGTCAGCTGCATTTTTATCCGCAAAACCAATATCCACTTCCGCTGACGGCTCGGTAAATGGAAAAAATGAAGGACGAAGCCGCACCCGTAAATCATCTCGTTCGAAAAAATCCCGTAAAAACGCGGTCAAAATCCCTTTCAAATCCGCAAAAGTCGTTCGTTCATCAACCACCAAACCTTCGCATTGATGAAACATCGGTGAATGAGTTTGATCCGAATCACTGCGATAAACCCGACCTGGCGCAATCATCCGCAAAGGCAAGGGCTCTTCTTCCAAAACATGAATCTGTGTGCCCGAAGTTTGCGTGCGCAAAACCGTATCAGCATCGAAATAAAAAGTATCTTGCATCGCACGGGCGGGATGTTTAGGCGGAATATTGAGAGCAGTGAAATTGTGAAAATCATCTTCAATTTCAGGTCCTTGACGGACGACAAATCCCAGCTTGGAAAACCAATTTTCAATCCGACGGCTAGTTAAAGTTATCGGATGTAAAGAGCCAGAAAAACTATGACGGCTTGGGAGGGTAATATCGATTTTTTCCGCCGCCAGCTTGGCGTTTAAGGCTGATGCGGCAAATTTTTCCCGCTGTGCATTGACTTTTTCAACAACTTTATTTTTCGCCTCATTAACAATTTTTCCCAAAGCAGGTTTTTCTTCCGAACTTGCATTGGCGAGGTTCTGCATAAAGCTAGTAAAAACCCCTTTTTTTGATAAATATTTATTTTTAATTTCTTCCAAATCGGCAGAATTTTTAACCTCTTCTAATTCCGTATTTATTTTTTCTAAAACTTGTGCAATTTTTTCCTGCAAATCTTGTAATAAAGATGACATTTGATTTCCTCAAATCTTGAAAAGCGGCGCATTTTAATGACTAGTTTGTAAATATTTAATAATTTCAACAATCTTTATCCTATTAAACCACCCTCTTCCTTGGAAAATTCACTATGAAAAAACTCACTCTTATGCTTTTTTTTGCCGCAAATTTGTTAAGTGCTAAACCTTTAATTATTGGCATTGACGGCGGTTATCCACCGCTTTCAGAAATCAATCCCGACGGCACAATTAGCGGTTTTGATCCAGATATGGCAGCGGCTATTTGTAAGGAAATCAAGGCGGAATGCACGGTCAAACAAGTCGATTGGGAAGCTTTAATTCCCGCTTTGCAAACTAAACAAATCGACATAATTTTTGCTTCGATGAATGTGCTGGAAGAACGCAAAAAAAAGGTGCTTTTTTCCGAACCTTATTATCACAATCCAGGAATATTTATTCGCCGAAAAAATAGTAATATTGAACTTAACGAACAAGACTTAAAAAATAAAACAATCGGAGTTTTAGCAGCAAGCGTTTTTGAAAAATATGCCAAGGAAAAATACGGCAAAATTGCCAAAATCGCCTCTTATCCAAATCAAAATGACGCAAATCTAGATGCCATCAAAGGCGTTGTCGATATTATGTTCGGCGACAAAATTGTTTTGCAACAGGGATTTTTAGATACCGCCAACGGTAAAGATTTTGAACAATTCGCAGGGGAAATTTCAGACGCTAAATATATCGGAGAAGGAATAGCAATAGCTATGCGCCTCAACGAAAAAGAACTGTGCGAAAAAATAAATAAAGCCATAAAAACTCTACGGGAAAACGGTGAATATAAAAAAATAAATGACAAATACTTTCCCTATGATGTTTCTCAATAACCCTGTGGGAATATTAGCGTAAGTATTATTGCAAGCAGTAGCAGGAAATGCAACAATGGTTTTTACAGTCATTTTGAGCCGTAGGCAAAAAATCTATCGACAGATCCTTCGCTTCGCTCAGGATGACGGCAGCAGTATTTGGCTGTTTTACCGTCATTTTGAGCGTAGCGAAAAATCTATCGACAGTTCCTTCGCTTCGCTCAGGATGACGGCAGCAGTGTTTGGCGGTTTCACCGTCATTTTGAGCCGCAGGCGAAA
Source organism: Cardiobacteriaceae bacterium (assembly GCA_017484165.1). Taxonomy (GTDB): domain Bacteria; phylum Pseudomonadota; class Gammaproteobacteria; order Cardiobacteriales; family Cardiobacteriaceae; genus RGIG9182. Next base: position 12,841 of record JAFUTP010000042.1, read on the forward strand.
AATCTATCGAAGATCCTTCGCTTCGTTCAGGATGACGGGCATTGTTTGCGGTTTTACCGTCATTTTGAGCGTAGCAAAAAATCTCACCGTTACCGTCATTTTCGCGACAGGTGAAAAATCTCTTGACAACGGCAAATCTTTATTTACAATCGCTCTTGCTTTATTGATAAAGCGTATTTTTTTATTTGTAACAGGAAATTTATATGAAAAAA
>JAFUTP010000043.1 GCA_017484165.1 Cardiobacteriaceae bacterium
AAACGCCGCGGACGGGATAAAAAGAATGCGGTATCGCTATGCGTCATTTTGTAAATAAGCGCGGTTTTATCGACATAGACGGCATTTTCTTCCCGCAAAGTCGGAAAATGAGAAACGGCGGTGAGAATTTTGCGAGTATTCATAACGGCAATTTAATAAATTAAAACTTGGAATTGATTTTAAGCGAAATGGTTAATTGGGGATTTGTATATAAAAAGTCTGGCAATGTAATACAAAAAATAGTTTAGTCTAGACTAAACCCCGTTATCTTGACAGATAACGGGGTGTTTTTATTTATTTACAAATAGTGAGGTTTTTATGGCTTCAAAAGTTTTTATCGTTAATAACAAATTTGACGCTGATTACAAAGTATTTTTTGTGCAAAATAAATTCGATGAGAAAGCTGCTGAAATTATTACAGGTGGCACATTGGTTAAAAATAAATTCGATGCTGATGTAAAAGTTTTTATCGTTAATAACAAATACGATGCAGATATTTTGATTATGCATAGCAATTTTCCAAAAGGTAAATAAAGGAAGTGTTGTATGCAGAAAAAACCATCGATTGTTATGTTTAAGACTGGAATAGATTTAGTTACCATAGAAAATCCCTCTGTTGAGGAAATTTTGAGCAATGTTTGTGGTTCTTGGAAGGTTGATAAAAAGCGTATATTGAACATTAAATATGCAGCTGCGGTTATGAAAAATAAGATTGTTGCGGTATTTGAAGTTTCTAAATGGGTGGCAGACGAAGTTCCTATATTGGAGGGCGGAAATAGATATCGCTTTATTGGAAAACAAGCTAGCCCAAATATAGCTCATTTATTTGTCGGAAAAGATGTTTCTGAATATTACAACGGTAGTCAAAATCCAGTTAAATATTTAGATGATGAATATGAGCTAAAAATAAATGCTCCAGGTCGTTGGGAAGTCTCGATACAGAAATTTGCTAGTCCTCAAGAAAGACAAAAATTTGTTGATAGCAACGATAGAGACAGTCTGTACTTTTCTACATCACATCCCCTTTGGTATCAAAACAATGTATTTCCAAATATTAATGAAGATGATGACTGTGAAGTATGTCTATGTCATGGGGAAGTAGAGGAGTCTGTAAAAATTAATCTTATTGCAACAAGTTTGCAGTTTAAAGATAAAGATGCTCCTGCTAAAGTAATAGCAGCAGCTTGGTCGAACAACAAATATATAATATACAGTCTCCCCAAAACTGTTAATACGAAAAATATTGAAAAAAATTCTTTTTATAGTTTTAGCTTCCCTCAACTATTAGGTAATCCATATGCTGCATTGAGTAGTGAAGAAGAAGATGAGTATGGATATTTTTATGACTTAGATGATGGTTGGCCGTTATTTGGTTCTGATTACGAGATGTACTATGTTCCTGACAAGGAAATGCGTAGGTTAATACAAGAGTTGCATAAAGAAAATAGTTCAGTGTTTCGAGAAGATTGGGAGGAACTACTGGAAGACTTTTTTAGCGACAAAGAACATAACTCTTTGAGTTGTTGTTGTTTTGATGAGGGTACTGAAAGTTATCCATATCCTGTAGGATATTATGACCCGGACAACTGTGACGATCCTTTTCATAAGTTATTAGAGCCATATAAATTGGAAATAACTGATATGAATTGTCCTTTTGAATCCGATTTCCGTGTGTTTTATTGTGAGGACGGAGAACCAGAAAGTATTGAAGTATTCAGTCCAAGTGAGAGTGAAGACATAGTTAGTTGTCATTATTGATTTACTCGAAAAAAATACGGCATAACAGTTGCCGTATTTTTATTTATGTTCTTAACGGTTAATTGAAATAATACCGTCAAGAGGGCGGATACGGCGGACGATTTTTGCGAGATGATCGCGGTCTTTTACTTCTAAAATGAGATTGATTTTGCAGGAATTTTCCTGCCCATTGCTATCTAAACTGATGTCAGCGATATTGCAATTTTCCGCCGCGATGTTGCTAGCAATATTTGCCAAAATCATCGGGCGATTTAGCACTTCTAGTGAAAGCATCGATTTGAAATTTCCCTGAATATTGTCTGACCATTCAGCACAAATCCAGTTGATTGTGTTACTTATCGGTAGGGCATTGCAATTTTTGCGGTGAATATGAATACCTTTTCCCGTTTCGAGATAGGCGGCGAGTTGTTCATTTGGTAATGGATAACAGCAATCAGCGATGAGAATTCCCGCGTCTGTCGCAGAATTGATATACAAAACTTGCGGAGCAGTTTCGGTTTTACCCAAAATTGCTGCCGCGACCAAAATAGGTTGTCTTCTTCCTGCGGCGATGTCGCTTAAAAGTGTGTTGATATTGCTGCGATTTTTATCGAGATAGTTTTGTAATTTTTCGGAATTTTCTAGGCTGGCGAAATCGATGTTATAAGCGTGTAAAGCTTGATTGAGCAAATCTTTACCGAGATTAGCCGCGTTTTCACCCTGTAAATTTGCCAAACAATGCCGAATTCCAATTCTTGCCCGTGCTGAAACTACAAATTGCAGCCAACCGATTTGCGCGCAGGGCGTTTTGTTGGTAATAATTTTTACCGTTTGTCCCGTTTGCAATGCGCGCGAAAGCGGATAAGAATTGCCATTTACCAAAGCAGCTCGGCAGCAATTGCCTAAATCGGTGTGAATGTAATAAGCAAAATCAACGGGCGTTGCGCCACGCGGTAAGTCGATAACCTTTCCTTGCGGTGAATAAACCTGTATCGAACCGTGCGGATTGATTTCTTTTTTAATCGCGTCGTAAAACTCCAAAGGATTTTCGGTGATGTATTCGATATCCCGTAAGCTGGACAACCATTCGCGGAGATTTTTAGTCGCGACCTTATTTCGTTCCGCATTGCGGACAATTTGATTCTTAAAGTTCTGATGCCAAACGGCAATCACACCGTTTTCCGACAAAATATGCATTTCTTTGGTGCGAATATGCACATTCAAAACTTCGCCGCGATTGGTAGTAACGCTAGTGCGCAGCGAACGGTAACCGTTACTTTTCGGGGAAGCGATGTAATCTTCAAATTTGCCTTCAACGGGACGGTAACGGTTATGCACCGCGCCGAGCGCACGGTAACAATCGTCGAGTTGTTCTGTGATTATTCGTAAGGTGATTGTGCGACAGGCAGCATTAAAACCGCCTTTATTTTTCATTCTGCCGTAAATATTCCACAAACTGCGACGGCGTTGCGCAACTTTCGCATTGATATTTTTTTCGATTAAAACTTGATCAATTTCCGCAATAACACGGTTAATCATTTCGTTATTACCGAATTTTTCAGCGTAATGTTTTTTGATAATCCGATAACGCCAAGGGAATAAATTCGCAAAAGCTAAATCTTGCAATTCTGCAAAAAAATAAAACATTCCTAAACGCGAGGCAATTGGAGCATACACTTCCATCGTTTCACGGGCTTTACGAATGCGTTTGTCTGGACGCAGCGCGCCGAGAGTGCGCATATTGTGCAGGCGGTCGGCAAGTTTGATGATGATGACGCAGGGGTCATCGGTTGCGGCAACTAGCATTTTGTGGAAGGTATTTGCTAGTGCTTCTTGCGGTGCTTGATCTTTTAGCCGTTCTAATTTGGATACGCCATCAACCAAAGCCGTAACTGCAACGCCGAATTGTTCCGCCATTTCCTGCTTGGTTACGGGAGTGTCTTCCAAAACATCGTGCAGAAGTCCTGCTTGCAAAATTGCTAAATCGAATTTCTGCTCTGCCAAAATTTTCGCAACTGCAATCGGGTGAGTGAAGTAGGGTTCTCCCGATTCTCGACTTTGCCCTGAATGTTTATCCGCGCCATAGACGGCGGTTGTAAGCAGAATTTCAATTTCATCGGGATTCAAATAAGCGGCAACTTCCTCGTGCAATTCATTCCAAGCATCAAGTAAAAATTGACTACCAGCGAATTGTTCAAAAGGATTGCTGCTCATTTTTGTCTCCTTTATCTGCTTTCCCTATTTTTCGTAACTTTTATCGATAAGTTCGGCGATTGAGGTTTTACCGTCTTCGATTTCCCGAAGGGCGATAACGGTTGGTTTATCACCGTTGGAATTTACTAGCGGTGCGTCGCCACGAGAAATATTTCTTGCCCGCCACGCCGAAGCTAAAACTAAACGGAAACGGTTGTTTTCTTCTTTAAGACAATCCTCTACGGTCATTCTTGCCATTTGTTATTCCTTGTATTTAATAACTTTGCTGTGTTTTTAGCACACAATATAAATAAACACCGCGCTACAAAATATAGCGCGGTAGAAAATGAAAATATAACGGGAGTTTTAGGCGATTTTGCTATTCATCATCTCTATCGACATCGGAATAGCCGTCGCTGTAATTGTCATCATCGTCGTTGTCGTCATACTCCCAGCCTGAATCGTCGCCGTCATCGTTATAGCGACCGCCGCCGAAACCTTCGCCCCAAGTGCCAGAGCCGCCGAGTTCTTTGACATCGTCTTCTTCGTCTTCCCAGCCGTCGGATTCTGCGTCTTCGTAATCTTCTTTGTAATCGTCGTCATTTCTCATAAATTATCCCTCATTTTCTTGTTCCTGACGCGCTTGCTGTTCTTGCTCGATGAGTTCGTCAGCCATATCGCCGTAAGTTTCGCGGAACATACGGTCGAATGCATCTTCTTCTTCGTCATCTGAATAGTGGTTCATCTTTAACTCCTTATTCGTTTGAAAGTGTGGTGAAAAATTATGTTTTTTCGTCAAGAGTCGCTTTTATTAGTTTTGAAAGCTTGCTCTTGACCTGAAAGTAATCTTTGAATGTTGCTGCGATGGCGAAAAACCAGCATCGCGACGATAAATAGCACCAAAATCGGTAATTCTTTTCCTGAACGGTTTAATGCGAAAGTCGCAATCGGTGCGATAAAAGCCGCTGCAAGTGCTGCCAAAGATGAAAGCCGTGTTATTGCAAAAATTAAAACCCAAGCTCCGATACATAAAAGCCCGACAATCGGTTCCCAAACTAGCAAAACCCCAGCTGCGGTTGCAACTCCCTTACCGCCTTTGAATGCAAAAAATACGGGATAAATATGTCCGATAAAAGCGAAAAATCCCGCTAAAAGCCAGAGCATAGTTGTTTCTGGAAAAAATAGCTTCAAAATTAAAGTCGGGATAACACCTTTTAATACATCACCGAGAAGTGTGATTGCGGCAGCTTTTTTACCGCCAAGTCGTAGAACATTTGTTGTGCCAGGATTGTTTGAACCTTGCGTGCGCGGATCAGGAAGACCAAAAATGCGGCAGACGATTATTGCTGAACTCAAACTTCCCGCGAGATAACCAAAAAGAGCGGCAAGTAAGCAGAAAACTGTGTTCATAAAAATCCTAAATTGCGAGAAATTTCCGTAAAAGCCGTAAAAAGCGGGCGGAAAAACGGGCGGGCATTGTAGCGATATGTGTAGTCATTAAAAATAAAATAATGCGTTTTTGAATTTTGTGGTTTTGACGGTTAGCTAGTTGTAAAAAAACAACAATAAATCGAAGTTAAAAACTTGCATCTACTTATAATTTGCGGCGTTTTATCCGAACTTGAACTTCAAATTTTCAATGAGCGACAAAATTACCGACATCGTTTTTATAAAAGAACTCAAAATCGAAAGCACTATCGGCATATTTCCGCATGAAAAAATTCTTCCGCAAACTTTGTTGCTTGATCTAGAAATGGAATGTGATTTATCCAAATCTATAAGCGACAAAATCGAAGATACGCTTGATTACGCCGCTGTTTGTAATTTGATTATTGATGAAGCAAAAAATAGCAAAGCAGAGTTGCTTGAAAAATTAGCCTTTAATCTCATAGACGCGCTGTTTGCCAATTTTTTGCTTATCGATGCCGTTCGAATTCAAATCCGCAAACCGTCTGCTTTGGAATTTACTCGTAATGTCGGAATAAATATCCGTCGCGCTCGCGCTAAAACATCAAAATAATCAATACTCATAAGGACAAAATATGGCTTTTAACTGGTTTAGAAAAAATAAAACAGAGAAAAACTCTGCCCAAGAGCAAGCACAAAATCCAGAAGTCCAAAATCAAGAGTATTCAGAAAAAGACGCGCCAAAACCGCAGGAAGAGAGCGGTTATTTATCTCGCTTAAAACAAGGTTTATCAAAAACTAGCAATGCATTTAGCGGTTTTTTTCGTCAACGGCAAGAAATTGACGATTCTTTGTTGGAAGATTTAGAAATGCTGTTGCTCTCTGCCGATGTTGGAGTGGAGGGGACGAAGAAAATATTAGATGAGCTCAAAGGGCAAATTGCGAATAAAGAAATCAGCGATGCCAATCAAGTTCGTAGCACGCTTGCCGACTATATGCACTCACTGCTTGCGCCCTATGAAACGAAAATTGATACCGCAAAAGCCAAACCATTCGTGATTTTGATGATTGGTATTAACGGTGCGGGAAAAACTACAACTATTGGTAAGCTGGCAGCAAAATATAAATCCGAAGGAAAGAAAGTAATGCTTGCGGCAGCGGATACTTTCCGTGCAGCGGCGGTTGAGCAATTGCAATCTTGGGGTGAGAAAAATTCCGTTCCCGTTATTGCGCAAAAAACTGGTGCGGACGCGGCATCGGTTGCATATGACGCATTGGAAGCGGCAAAAGCCCGTGAATGTGATGTTTTGATTGTTGATACCGCAGGTAGATTGCATACGCAAAATCATCTAATGGAAGAGCTCAAAAAAGTCAAAAGAGTGTTGCAAAAACTAGATGCCGATGTTCCGCATCAAACTTTGATTGTTATCGATGCAGGTAACGGTCAAAACTCTTTGCGGCAGGCGAAAGAATTTCATCAGGCAATGGGAATTGACGGAGTGGTGATAACCAAACTTGACGGCACGGCAAAAGGCGGTAGCTTGTTTGCGGTAACCGAGCAGTTGCGTCTTCCTGTTTGTTTTATCGGAGTTGGGGAAAAAATCGAAGATTTGCGCGAGTTTAATGCTCGTGATTTTGTCGAAGCAATGATTTACAACGATTGATAGCAATCTCCGAAAAAAGAATTTTTGTTTTTTATAAAGGGAAAAAATATGACATCAAAAGTACTTGCAGTTAGCGCAAAAAACTGGATTGTTCCTTGCGGTAGCATCGACCAATACATTTCCAGAGTTCGCAATATTCCGATTTTGACCGCCGAGGAAGAACGGGCTTTGGCAATCGATTTATTCGAAAATCAGTCGCGTGAAGCTGCTCAAAAATTGATTGTTCATCATTTGAATTTTGTTGTGCATATTGCGCGCGGCTTTTCTGGTTACGGTCTTGCTTTGGCAGATTTAATTCAGGAAGGAAATATCGGTTTGATGAAGGCGGTAAAACGCTTTGATCCTTCGCACGGTGTTCGTTTGATTTCTTTTGCGGTGCATTGGATTAAATCGGAAATTCATGAATATGTAATCCGCAATTGGAGAATGGTGCGGATTGCAACTACCAAATCGCAACGGAAATTATTCTTCAATCTGCGCAGTATGAAAAAAAGCTTCAAATGGCTCAATGAGCAAGAAGCCAAGCATATTGCCAGCGAGTTGAATGTCAGCGTGAAAGATGTTTATGAAATGGAAAGCCGTATTCAAGGTCAGGATATTGCTTTTGATGCTCCCGATGATGATGATGAAAGCTTTTCACCGTCGGCTTGGCTTACGGATTCTTCTTACGATCCAGCGAAAACGGTAGAAAGAGAAGAAGAACACGACTATTACCGTCAAAGATTGTTCAGAGCAATAGATAAATTAGATAGCCGTAGCCGTGAAATTGTGGAAGCCCGCTGGTTGAATGAAGATAAAAAAGTAACTTTGCAAAACTTGGCGGATAAATATCAAGTTTCAGCGGAAAGAATTCGTCAAATTGAAGCGCAGGCTTTTTTGGAATTGAAAAACAGCATTGAAGCCGATGTTAGATAAGTTAAGCCAAGGGGAAAGTTTTATGACGCAGCAAATAAAAAAAGCGGGATTGAAGGTTACTGGTCCGAGAATGAAAATCTTGGAAATTATGGAACGGGAAACTGCTGGAAATAATGTGCATTTATCGGCGGAAGATGTTTACAAGATTTTGATTAAAGAAGACGAAGATATTGGTCTGGCGACGGTTTATCGGGTGCTTACGCAATTTGAACAAGCTGGAATATTGAAACGGCACAATTTTGTTGGTAATCACAGTGTTTTTGAGATTAACAGTGGCGATAGCCACAATCATTTAGTTTGCGTGAAAAGCGGTAAAACGGTGGAATTCAATAACGACGAAATCGAAAACATTCAACGCAAAGTCGCAGCTGAACTCGGCTACATTCTGGAAGACCACAGCGTTGTTTTGTATGGCATTTACGATCCCGATAAAGCGCGGGAATGGTTAGCAAAACAAAACGGTTAAGGCGGCTGCTATGAAAAAGATTTTTTTATCGTTTTTGTTTTGTTTGTCGCTATTGGCTTTGCCAAGTCGTGCAAATGCAGAAGTGAATTTGACTTTGACAGGAGTAATTTCGCAATTTGCGCAAAAAGCACAAATTGCGGATTTTTCTATGCGTCGCGGCGGTGGTTTCAAGATGCCAGCGCGCTCGAAATCGGTTAGTAATACAAAAAAATCATCTTCAAGTTCGCAAAATAACGCGAAAAATGACAACAAAGCGGCTAACAGCAAAGATAAAAATTCTTCTGCGGGCAAGAAAGGATTTTTAGCAGGACTATTGGGCGGTTTGTTATTCGGTTCGCTGCTTGGCACGATGGGATTTTTTGGAATATTGCTTTTGCTTGGCTTTTTGGCTTATGCCTTCTGGAAGAAACGCTCGCAAATGCAAACGGAAAGTTTTACTGCGCATACGGTTGAAATTCGAGATAACAAATAGGCAAAATTGAAATTTTTTGCAACTCTCTGAAAACAAGCGATATTTTCCGTATCGCTTGTTTTTTTATAAAAATCAATATGATTAGACCATTATTTATTTTTTAATCAATAAAACTTATGTCCATTAAATTTTCCAAAAAAAACATCTTGGCAGCGATTTTTTGTTTTTCTTTGATTTTTACTTCCTACGCACAGGAAAATTCTCAACAGACAGGCAATAAAACGGAAGAAATCGATTTTGATGCGGCGGATGCAGTGGTGAGCGACCAATTGCCACCGTCAGCGAATAAAGATGAGAAGCAAGCTCTGGCGGAAGTCGCTGATACGGTTGAAATAGTAGAAGAAGCACCGAAGCCGATAATTCCTGAAAATATGCAGCCGTTTAATAGCCGTAAGGCTGATTTGATGGAATTTTTGCAGAGCGAACCGAAAAAAGTTGTGATTAACGGCACGGAAGTTAAGTTGAAAAATCCCAATCTGGTTGCGGATTTTTACCGTTTGGAAAATTATCCGACAATTTGGACGCAGGAAAATTCAGTTTTACCGAATATCAATCAATTGCAATCTTTGTTTGATTCTGTTAGCGAAGATGCTCTCAATCCGAACACTTACCACGCGGAAACTATCAAATTTTTACAAGCTGGCAATGAATATCAAGATATCGTGCAGCTGGAAGTGCTGGCGACGGACGCTTGGTTGTCGCTTAATCATCATCTAGAAAACGGTCTTCTCAATCCGAAAAAAATTGACAAAACTTGGAATGCGCCGCAAGTGGATTCTCTGGCTCTCTCGCACAGATTGGCGGAAGCTTTTGTGGCGGGGGATTTGGTCGCACCTGTAAAAGCCATAAATTCAGCGGATACGCGTTATCAAGCACTAAAACAACGCTATTTATCCGCAACGGGCGCGGAAGCGGACAAAATCGCGATAAATATGGAAAGAATTCGCTGGCTTGCTCCTGATTGGTATCAGAACCGTTATGTTTTGGCGAATATTCCCGCTTTTGAGGTAAAAGTTGTAGAAAACGGAGCAGATGTTTTTGTTTCCCGTTCGGTAGTCGGAAAACCTGCAACACCGACACCGCGTTTTGTAAATTCGATTAAACATATCGTTGTTGCGCCAAAATGGACGGTGCCAAGTTCGGTTATGAAAGAGAAAAAAGTCAGATTGCTGGCAAGTCCTGGTTCTTTTGACGGTGGTTATGAAGCGGTAGATGCGCAAGGTAGAGTTGTGCGACCGTCGGAGCTTAATTGGGGGAGTGCAGAAGCTGGTGCTTATAAATTGCGGCAAAAATCTGGCAAGAGTAATTCTCTGGGGTTAGTCAAAATTCTTTTCCCGAACCCACATGCAGTTTATATGCACGATACCCCGAGCAAGGGATTGTTCAATAATGCTTACCGTGCCGCGAGTCACGGTTGTGTGCGCTTGCAAAAGCCGTTCGATTTAGCAGCATTGCTGCTAAAAGATACCAACTGGGATTTGGAAAAATTAAAAACTACCGCAGGAAAAGGGCAGGAACGCTGGATAAATCCAACCCAGGAAACTCCTGTGTATTTGGTTTATTGGACGATGTGGCCAGATACCGACGGCAAAATGCGCACGGCGAAAGATTTATATAAATTAGATGCTGAAATGATTAAGGCGTATAAGGCGGCTTTGCAATAAATAATAGGTAGGGCATACTAAATTTAGGATAGTTCTTATTTTTTACCCTCGTCATCCTGAGCGCAGCGAAGGATCTGCCGATAGAGATTTTTCGCCTACGGCTCAAAATGACGAATTTTTAGATATGCCCAATAAAAATATATAGCTGACAAAAAATGTTGTAAAAACGCGACAAATTCTGTCGGATAGAAAAGGGACATAGAAAAACGGAGATTTGTTCTCCGTTTTTTTATGTTTTTTGCTTGCGGTATTTTTTTTAAGAAATGTAAGTTATTGAAATATTTGGAGAAAAAATACAAATGACGATTTTTATTTCAGATTTGGCACGGTAAAAACAAAATATTTTCTGCTTTTAATAAGCAGTTTGGTCTCCTTGAAAATGTTACGCCGCTTGAAGCGGCGATTTTTTTTATAGGGTTTGTCTAAAAATTCGTCATTTTGAGCAGTAGGTGAAAAATCTCTATCGGGAGATCCTTCGCTGCGCTCAGGATGACGAGGTCAAAAAATAGAACTAACCGTAAATTTAGATATGCCTTATAGTCGTTCGTCTGTCTGATTTCGAATTGAAACGGCTATTTAGTTTTTTAGAAAAATAAAAAACGGGGAGCGTTCTCCCCGTTTGCATTCACAATCAATAAGCACTTGTTTTACATTGAAGCGGCTTTTTCCGCTGCGGCAACTGCGCCTTGTTTATCGCCGAGTTTGTCGCGAGCGTGAGAAATTAACTCCCAACTTTTCTTCTGTGTTCCAGCTGAACCGCCAGCTCTTGCTGCTCTTGCTGCCATTTGTTCGGCAGCGCGGTATTTCCCTTGATGGTAGCGGATATTGGCGATGTCATACATAATTTTTGAATTTCCAGAATCGATACGGCTTGCATCTTCGAGATAGCTTGCGGCTTTGTCGAGATTGCCTTTTTTTAGTTCTGTATTTGCTTTACCGATTAAATCCTGTGCGCCGCCAGAAGATGCGGTTTTTTGATTTGAAGCAACGGTTTTTTCGCTGCTTGCTGCTGGTGTTTCAGCTGCCGCTGGTGCAGGTTTTGCAATTTCAGCTGGACGGACTGCTTCTGGTTTTGGTTCTTCGCGTGGTTCTTCTTTTTTGGCGGTTTCGCGGCGGTCGTATTTCGGTTCATCGTAAATATTTTGGTCGCGAGCAGGTTGCTGTTGTTGTTGAGGTGCAGCGACACTTACTTTCGGAGTATCAACTACGGCTGGCGTATCCCAACTGCTGCCTTGCTGCTGCCTTGCTGCTTGATACGGAGCAGGTTGTGCTACACCTTGATTTTGTTGTTGCACCGATGGTGGCACGATGCGCGTATTGCGTTCGTTGTATTGCGGTGGATTATTTACGGTGTTATTGGGAATATTGCCGCGAACGGAAGCTTGTGGTTGTTGATATTGCTGTGGTGGATATGGTTGTTGCTGCGGGTGTTGTGGTCGTCCTGCATATTGATTTTGGTTGGAGACTGGCGCATAGCCACTGCCGTACATCATTGAAGTACAACCGCTGATATAAGCGAGTGTTGCAATAATTACGATATTGATTTTTTTCATAAATTCAGACCTCGAATAAGCGAATTTGAAAATTTAATAACAATTTTGTAAAAAAGGTTGAAAACCAAGGAAACCGTTATTTTAGTTAGTAAATCCCCATCTGGTGAGAAAAAATACGCTCTGGCGAGGATTAAATTGCAAAAACAAATCGCAAAAATAAGTTGCAAAAATCGTCGCCAGCTCTTGTTGTTAGATGCGAATTATTCCCATTCGATTGTTGCGGGCGGTTTTCCTGAAATGTCATACACCACACGAGAAATTCCCTCGACGGAATTGATAATTTCTCTTGACACTTCGTCTAAAAAGTCATAGGGCAGATTTGCCCAGCGGGCGGTCATAAAGTCGATAGTTTCAACGGCGCGAAGAGCAACGACAAAATCGTAACGGCGACCGTCGCCCATTACTCCGACTGATTTCACAGGTAAAAATACCGCGAATGCTTGGCTGACTTTGTCATATAAATCAGCGCGGTAGAGGGCGCGGATAAAGATGTCGTCGGCACGGCGCAATAGTTCTGCGTATTCGGCTTTGACTTCGCCCAAAATCCGCACACCAAGACCTGGGCCTGGGAAAGGGTGGCGGTAGAGCATTTTTGCCGCAAGTCCAAGTTCAACGCCGACTTTGCGGACTTCGTCTTTGAATAAATCGCGCAAAGGTTCAATTAGTTTGAGGTTCATATCCGCTGGCAGACCGCCAACATTGTGATGAGATTTAATTACTTTTGCCTTACCGCTTTTCGCCGCCGCAGACTCAATAACATCGGGATAAATTGTTCCCTGCGCGAGCCATTTGATATCACCGAGTTTGCGAGCTTCTTCTTCGAAAATTTTGATGAACTCCGCTCCGATAATTTTGCGTTTATCCTCGGGGTCGCTGATGCCCGCAAGTTTTTGGAAATAACGGTCTTGGGCATTGACGCGGATGACATTTATGCCGAGATTTTCCGCGAAAATTTTCATCAAATCATCGCCTTCGTTAAGCCGTAGAAGTCCCGTATCAACAAATACGCAAACTAATCTTTCACCGATTGCGCGGTGCAACAACACTGCCGCAACCGAGGAATCCACTCCGCCAGACAAGGCGAGCAACACTTTTTCCTCTTCGCCGATTTGCGTTTTTATTTTTGCAACCGCGTCTTCGATGAAATTGCTGCTATTCCAACGAGGATTGATACCGCAAATTTTGAGTGCGAAATTGCGGAGCATTTCCGTGCCGTTTTCGGTGTGGCTTACTTCGGGATGAAACTGCACTCCGTAGAGATTTTTTTCTTTATTTTCAAATGCGGCAATCGGTGCATTTTGACTTTTACCGATAACCGAAAAATTTTCAGGTAGAACAGAAACGAAATCCCCGTGGCTCATCCAAACTTTGCGGATATCGATACCTTGAAATAACGGTGAATTTTTATCGAAATCAACTTCGGCATAACCGAATTCACGGTTTTCAGCACCGCCAGCCTCAACTTTTCCGCCGAAATGCGCTGCCATCGCCTGCATTCCGTAGCAAATTCCCAAAACTGGCACTCTAAGTTGAAATACCACGGGATTGATTTTTGGTGAATTTTCCAGATGCACACTTTCTGGACCGCCAGAGAGAATTATTCCTTTGGCAGCAAAATTTTGTATATCATTTGTATCGGTATCGTATGGCAATATCTCACAATAAATACCAATTTCTCGAATTCGACGGGCAATTAGAGCGGTTACTTGAGAACCGAAATCTAAAATAAGAATTCGTTCTTCTCGAATATTTTTCATAAAAATTCCAATATTGTTTAATAAGTAAAAATTATACTCTTGCTGTTTTATTTTAATACTGTTTTGTCTTTATAGATATATTTTTATCAGAATGTTTTAAATTACTTATATAAGAAAAATATATGTTATGGGTAAAAAACGGCGGAAATATTATTCCGCCGTTTTCTTTCCTACAAATTTAATAAATACCTGCTTTCTCTATTAAAGCAAGAAATATTTCAATTTTGCGCTCTTCAGCCTCTTTATAAGGTTTTGAAGGGAGGTGGTAATGGCTAAGTGAATAAGCAATAAGCCAAAATAGTAGAAATAAGATGTCGTTGAAAAATACTGACTTTGTCATACTGCCAAGTTCATATCTATCACCATAGCAGCTAATTACAAAATATCCATTATGGTGATAAATACAGTAACCATAATTGACTGGATAAAAATAAAAATTAGCTTTTCGAAAATAATCTTTTGCCGACATATGAGACGGTAAAAAATCTTGTATATATTCGCTGACAATTGATTGTGTAACATCACAAATAATCATATCTGTTAAACATAAATCATATCGACAGCGCGATTTAATTAGCTTTTCGGTATTCATATTTATTTTTTGATTAAATAACCATCGTTAATGTAAGTTTTTATCGGTTTTGGCAATTTATATTGAATACCCAAACCAGGATCGCCGATATACGGAGCGGCAACCGCTCGTTCAACATTTGGAATTGGTTTAGCAACTTTATAGATAAAATATTCATTATGATTTGTAATAGGAGGCAAGGAAAGTCTTTCAGGAGGAAGGCCCGTTTCAGTAACATAATCACTTAACTTCGTAGGTTCTCCATACCGTCCAACTTCCATTCCAGGCTCTAATGTAACCATAGTTTGCGTATTCGGAATTGCACCGCCGTGCTGTGGAAAATTCATATCTTTCGCAGTCGCTTTATAACCGTCAGCGGAAGTGTTCGGCTTATACCAATTATCATAAATTGAAGGCATATCTGTTACTCCTGAATTTATCGCCTCTTGATGCTTCCACCAGCCATCATAGCGGATTGCATCGGTTTCTGACATTTCACCGAATTTACTGGTGTAATTGGTGGAAGATTTCCCCACCCCTTCCGCAAGATTATCTGCACTCTTACCGAAATTTCTTCCTACTGTTCCTAGTGTTTTTACGCCTCCTACTGCATCTGCGGTATAAGTTGCGGTATCGGTTATGGGTTTGTCTTTAATTACCCTTTTTGCGATATATTTTTACACTATTTGATGAAAAAAGCGGAAGAAAAATCTTCCGCTTAAATCAAATTAC
>JAFUTP010000044.1 GCA_017484165.1 Cardiobacteriaceae bacterium
ATCGATTGAAAAACTTAATCAAGTCCTGCCGCCAGAGCGAAAAATAACAGAGACAGAGCGAAAAAAATTACAAAACGGTGAAAGATTATCTAACGAACGGTATAGAGAATTATACGCAACAGTAGAGAATAATAAAGAAACCCTAAAACCAGAAGAAATTCAACTAGAAAAACAAAAAAATGGGCGATATACATTCACACAAACCAGCTTAAAAGAGCTTAAATGGTCTGAATTAATCCCAGAAGATGAAACACCAATTACCGCAGATGAACACGGCAATTTATATTTCCTTGCAAACGCCGCAATCGACTTCGTGCCAGTTATCGGCGATGCCAAGGGAATTATCGAAGCCGAAGGGTCATGGGAAACCGCCGCTGCCGTCGCAAGTGTCGTCCCACTGGTTAAAATAGTAAATAAAGGTAGAAAAGTTGTCAATGCAGCTGATAATGCAAATAATGCCAAAAAAACTACCAAAACAGGGGCGAAAAATACAGAGAAGAATGCGAATAAAAAACTAAAAATCAAAAAAGGAGAGTGGTCGAAAGGCAGAAAAAATAGCCCTTCTGATAATGCTGCTCATCATTTTGCAAAACACGGTAGTGAATTCCCTCAATACAAAACTCCCGAGGAATATGTCAAGGGAGCAAACAACTTTGTTAAAAATCCTCCAAAAGGCACACTGATTAAAAAAGAAGGAGACGACACCATTTATTATCACCCACAGAGCAATACTTATGCTGTTACTAACAAAAAAGGTGAAGTAAAAAGTATGTATAAACCAACTCGTGGAAAGGCTTATTTCGATGCAAAATAACCAACTTTTACGATGTTGCCGAGTATGCGGTTTCGAATATGCAAACTATTATCCTTGGGGAGAAGATGGGAACAGTGCTAGTTATGATGTTTGCGATTGTTGCGGCTGCGAATTTGGCTACGATGATGATGAAGGGGCTAGCGGAAAAGGTGTGTTAGTTTATCGACAAGAATGGTTTAATAAAGGTGCTCCTCTATTAGAACAAGATGATAAAGAACTAACACAAGAAAAAAAATTATCAACTCTTAAACAGCAATTATCAAATATCGGAATTGAATTAGATAGTAACATTGTTTTTCAAGTAAAAAACTCTCTACATAAACATCAAAATGGCAATTTAAATGCAAAAAACTTTTATTGCCTAATATGCGGTTTAAGTTATACGGAAAGAGATTTTTGTTTGCATTCAAGTTGTATTTGTTGTAATTGCAAATTTACTTATGACGATAATAGTGATGATGCAATTTCAACTTATAGACAAGTATGGCTAAACAATGGGGCTTATCCATTCTATCCCGATGACCCTCGCCTCCCCAAAAACTGGTCAATGTCTCACTTAAAAACTCAACTTGCAAACATTGGTTTTAATTTGACCGATGAAATGATTGCAGAGATAGAAAAAAATATGAGGAAGATATAAAAAACAAAAGCGGAAGACTAGAACCTTCCGTTTTTTTACTTTATATGCAACATAAAAAACCGCCGAAAAATAACGGCGTTTTTTTATGTCATAGAGCTCGCACTATTTTTTCTTTTTGCAATCAACATTAGCGTTTAAATCAGCGGAACAATCCAACAGTGTCGCACCAGATTTCAAAGCTTGTAAAAAATCGCTTGCATTTTTATCGTTTGGAAATTCCTGAACATATTCTTCTAATTTTTTCTGTGCTTGTTCTGGCTTATCTTTCAAATCCAACAAAGCCAAGGAATAAAGCGCAGGACGGTAACCATCCGCCACGGCTTGTTCTAATTGCTGATGTGCTTGCTGTGCCTGCATCGAACTTGCTAAAAAAGCACCATATTCACCGCGAACTCGAGCCACATTGTCCATAGACAAAAATTTTTGATAGCTTGAATTAGCAATCTTCGCGCCTTTCGGATTATCAAAGTTATACGCCATAACCCCAAGTCGAGCATAAGTTAGGTGATTTTGCGAACTATTCGGATTATTTTCCAAAGCAAATTCAAGGAGTTTGAGAAGTTTTAGCAAATCTACATACGCGGCTTTTTTATCAACTTCACTATCAAACTTTAAGGGATACTCGCCAGCACGCAACCAAAGTTGTTGAATTATTTCGTCTAAATATTCCGTATTTATTGAAATAGTTTCACATTTATCAGCCGCACAACTGTCATTCTTTTGATATTTCATCAATTTATCAAAATCCATTCTTTGATAGCTATCCGCATAAACCACAGCACTAAATAACAAGAAAACAACAAGTAAGTTTCGCATCTTGGCATTCCTTAAAAGTTAGTTTGAAATAAAACGAGCCCAAATCATTGGGCTCACAAAACTCTAATCATTTGCCGCTTTCGGCATTTTTTTCTGCAATTTACTCTCGCCATAATGCTTATTCATCAGATATTGCTGCACGATACCGAAAGCATTCGACACCGTCCAATAAAGCACCAAACCAGACGGGAATACCGCAAACATCATCCCGAAAATCAACGGCATCATCAGCATCATTTTTTGCATCATCGGATCAGGCGGTGGCGGATTGAGTTTTTGTTGCACGAACATCAAAGCGGTATTGATGATTGGCAGCACGAAATAAGGATCCATTACCGATAAATCCTTAATCCAGAAAATCCAAGCCGATTGCCGCAACTCGACGCTCTCCGCCAACATATAGTAAAAAGCAATAAAGAACGGAATTTGCAACAACATCGGCAAGCATCCGCTCATCGGATTGACTTGCTCGCGGCGGAATAATTTCATTTGCTCCTGCGCCATTTTTTGGCGATCTTCACCGTATCTTTCCCGCAAACGGTTCAGCTCTGGCTGCAACAGCCGCATTTTCGCCATCGACTTATAAGCCCAAGCAGACGGCATAAAAAATAAGCCCTTAATCATCAAAGTAATAACCACAATCGACCAGCCCCAGTTTCCAAGCAGGGAATAAATCAAGTCCATTACTTTGAACATAAATTCCGAAATAATGAAAAGCCAACCGTAATCCACCGCTTTATCCAAATACGGTGCGGTTTTTTCTAGATTTTTAACAATTTTCGGACCGATATAAGCCTTGCCCGCAAACTCATAATCCGCACCATTTTCCACGGTGAATAATTCGGTTTTAACTCCAACGATATGGTCGCCCGTGTTCTGATTGTAATTAGTGAAAATTCTTTGCTCTTTACCGCTTTCTGGCACAAATGCGGCAATGAAATAATGCTGAATCATCGCCACCCAACCGTCTTTGCCAGCTATGTCTTTTTGATATTTATTAGCCTTTTTCGAAGCGGGATTTATGCTTTCTAAATCATCTAACTTTATCTTTTCATAACGCTTTTGTTCGGTTGAAATTGCCGCTCCAGTAAAAGTCGCCGCACTGGATAAACCACCGCCCTGCGGTTTTCCGAAAGCAATTTGGTTATAAGCGCGCCCTACCCAATCGCTGCCGCTTTCGTTATGCACTTTTTGGCTAATTTCAATTTCATAGCTGTTGCGCTTAAATGTAAAAGTTTTAACCGAAGTTACACCTTCTGCATCAGTCCAATAAAACGGAACGATTAATTTATCCTCACCGTCTTTTAAGTGATAAAACTCTTTATCTACCGTCCAATTTGCAAGATGCGAGGGCGCGTTAGTATTGTCTCCGTGCGCAATTCCAGAAAGCATCTGCATACGGTTAGGATTATCAGAACGGATTAAAGAAAGCGGTTTTTCATCTTGCAAAGAAGTCGGATATTGCAATAAATTCGCCGCAATAATTCCAGCACCTTTGGTATCAATATAAACATCATAAACATCAGTTTTAATTCGCACCTTTTGGCTTCCAGAATTACCCTCTTGTATATTTTCTGGCAGGCTCTCTTGTTGAGTTTGCTCCTGTGATAGATAATGCTCCCGACTCGCAATTTGCCATTTATTCCACAAAATAAAAAGAAGACCGAAAGCGATGATGTAAAGCATAACTCTTACATTTATTTTCATTATTGCTTTTTCCTATTTTTTATCGATTTAATGAGATATTCATAACTTAAAATATAAATCTGCAAGATTATTTTTATTCTTGATTATTTACGATATTTTTCTGTTTCTCTGTCTCTGGAACTGGGTCATATCCGCCACGACAAAAGGGATTACAACGCAGAATTCTTTTTATACAAAGCCAAGAACCTTTTATCGCACCGAAACGAGCAATTGCCTCTTCACCATAATGCGAACAAGTCGGTTCAAAACGACATTGCCCACCGATATACGGACTTAAAGTAATACGGTAAAGTTTTATCAAAGAAATCAATATTTTAGCCATCAAGACAAAATTCTCCGCCAATGATGTTGTAAAGACTTAAATAATGCTTGATTATCCGCTTCCCTTGCCTGCGTTTTCGCCATCAAAACAATGTCGTAGGAATAACAACATTTCCTATCGTCTTGCAAATTATCAGAAGGAATAATTAAAGCCGCATCGGAGCTTTTTTTTGCATAATTAAAGTCAATTTTGCGAAAAGATTCACGGCTAATTCTTTTAATACGATTTCTATCAACTGCGAGATGAATTTTCTTTTTCGCAATTGCTAAACCCAGTCGCAATTTTGGGCTTTCTGATAAATAAATAAGAGCTAAAACAGTGAAATATCGGTCGGAACTTTTTTTCTGCGGATTGTTAAAAACCGCTTGAAATTCAGCTCGTTTTAATAACCGCGAGGTTTTAGGAAAGGACTTTTTATCCATAATTGCCAGAAGCAATACATAAAAATAGCGCGACTGAAAATTCAATCACGCTTTTTATCTAAAACTCAACAAAAAATAAACGCGAAATTAAACGGTTAAACGCTTACGACCTTTTGCACGACGGCGATTTAATACTTCTCTTCCGTCAGCGGTTTGCATTCTGGCACGGAAACCGTGAGTGCGTTTGCGTTTAATATTGCTTGGTTGGTAAGTGCGTTTTGACATTATTCTTCTCCGAAAAATAAAAGTTAAAAATTAAGAATAAAAAACCGCCAAAAATGGCGGACAAAAATAAGTCGCGCATTGTAGCCGCAATATTTCCCTTGTCAATATTTAGGAATAAAAATGCTCGCAATAATTCAAAGAGTGCGTAAAGCCGAAGTTGTAGTTGATAACAAACAAGTGGCAAAAATAGACCAAGGAATTCTGGCTTTCATCGGCTATCAAAAATCCGAATTAAATGACAATCTCGCGGAAAAAAATAAAAAAATGCTGGAAAAAATTATCTCTTACCGCATTTTTGAAGATGAGGCTCAAAAGATGAATTTAAGCCTTTTAGATATAAACGCTGAATTATTACTAGTTCCGCAATTTACTCTCGCTGCCGACACAAGTAAAGGTCGTCGTCCGAGTTTTGATAGCGCAATGCCACCGCAAAATGCCGAACTTGCTTTTCAAAATTTAAGGGGAATTGCCCAGCAAACATACGCCAAGACACAATTCGGAATTTTCGGAGCTGACATGCAAATATCTTTAATAAATTCTGGACCTGTAACTTTTTCTTTTGAAATCTAGCGAAATTTAATCAATATGTGAGCAAACAACCGCCCCAAGTAAAACCGCCGCCGAACGCTTCCAAAAGCAATTTATTTCCCCGTTTAATTTTTCCGCTTTTAATTCCAAAATCCAAAGCCAAGGGAATTGAAGCAGCAGAAGTATTTGCGTGTTTATCAACTGTCAAAATTACTTTTTCCATCGGCATATTGAGATGCTGTGCGGTTGCTTTGATAATCCGTAAATTCGCCTGATGCGGAACTAAATAATCCAAATTATCGGCGCGAGTTTCATATTTATCCAGCAATTCTTCCACCAAATTCGCCAAACTCTTCACCGCAACCTTGAACACTTCCCGACCTTGCATTTGTAAATACGGTGGCTGCGCATCGGGATTAACTCTCGCTCTTCCAGCACCTTTCGGAATGCTTAATAAATCCGCAAAACTACCGTCGCTATGCAAACAAAAGCCGAAAATTCCAGGAGTTGCCGCCGCTTCTAAAATCACCGCTGCCGCGCCATCACCGAATAAAACAGCGGTATTTCTATCCGTCCAATCAATCGAATTTGAAAATAAATCCGCACCGACAACCAACACTTTTCTCGCTGAATAACTACGGATATAAGCATCCGCCGTCGATAAAGCATAAATAAAACCAGAACAAGCAGCCGATACATCAAAAGCAGGAATATCACGGCAAGCAAGCCGATGCTGCAATAAAACCGCCGTCGATGGAAATAAATATTCAGGTGTTGAAGTCGCAACCACAATCAAATCAATATCGCGCGCTTCCAAACCAGCATCCTGCAATGCCGCCAATGCCGCTTTTTCGCACATATCGGTGCAGGTTTCGTTATCAGCTGCAATATGGCGCTCGGCAATGCCAGTTCTAGTGCGAATCCAATCATCGGAAGTGTCCATAATTTTTGCAAGGTCATCATTCGTACGCACATCAGACGGCAAATAAGCCCCAGAACTCACAATTCGGCTGTAAATCATAAAAATCTAGTTGATTGAATTTAGAAAGATTTCGCAACAAACACAAAAATTATTCACTAGCTTTCGCTACATCTTGATTATGTTCAGCATTGTTACGAGAACGAATTTGCGCGGTAATTTTTTCGATAAGCGATTTTTCCGCGGCACGAACGGCAAAAAATATTGCATTGGAATAAGAAAACGCATCAGCACTGCCATGGCTTTTAACCACCAAACCGTTCAGTCCCAACATCACCGCACCGTTATACAAACGAGGGTCAATTTTCTTTTTCATCGCCTTCATCGCAGGAAGCGCAAACAATCCGCAGATTTTGCACAACAAGTTTTGACGGAAGGTTTGTTTTAATGTCAGAGCAACAAACTTCGCCGTTCCTTCAATACTTTTCAAGGCAACATTACCAACAAAGCCGTCGCAGACCACGATATCGAGATTTTCTTTCAGCAAAATGTCATCGCCTTCGACATTACCGATGTAATTTATCGGTGCTTCTGCCAGCAATTTACTCGCTTCTTTAACAACTTCATTACCCTTAATCGCTTCGCCACCGATATTGAGCAATCCGACGGTAGGATTTTCCTTACCCACAACCGCACGGACTAATTCTGTTCCCATCAGCGCAAATTGCTCTAGCTGCTGCGGTTTTGAATCAACGGTCGCACCTAAATCCAAGCAATAAACCCGCCCAGTTCTAGTCGGCATCGCCGTGCAAAGCGCAGGACGCGAAACATCAGGCAAAGTTTTGAGTAAAAAATAAGCACTCGCCATCAAAGCACCAGTGTTACCAGCACTAACACAAACATCGGCTTTTTTATCGCGAACTAATTCAATAGCACGCCAGAGTGATGAATCCTGTTTTTTACGCAAAACTTGCGATGGACTTTCGTCCATCTCCACAACTTGCGAACATTGGACAATTTCGATGTTTTCTGATTTAAGCTCGGAAAAAGATTGATGAGAACGGATTTTTTCTTCATTGCCGCAAAGGATAAATTTCACTTCTGGCAATTTTTTCTGGGCAATAGAAACGGCGGCGATGGTGGTATCTAACCCAATATCGCCGCCCATTGCATCGATAGCGATAGTTGTCATTTTGATGAATTAAGTATCTATGAACAAAACTGTTTTTTGCGCTTATTCGTTTTCATCAAAATCGATGACTTGTTCTGGCTTAACAATCACTTGTTTGCCGCGATAAAAACCATCTTTAGTGATGTGATGACGAAGATGGCGTTCGCCAGAAGTTTTGTCGGTTGCAAGAGTTGCAAATCCGAGAGCATCGTGGCTACGACGCATATCGCGTTTTGATGGAGTTTTACGATTTTGTTGAACTGCCATTGTTTTTTCCTTATTTCAAAAGTTGTTTCAAAGCGGCAAAAGGATTTTCTTTTTCTTCTGCCAAATTATTCTTCTCTTTACCGAATGCTTGCGGCAGAGAGCAATTTTCATGTTTAGCAATCATCGGCATTGCCAAAAGAATTTCTTCTTCAATAAACCACAATAAATCGATTTTTTCCGCTTGCTCACAAACTAAAAAATCTTCAACCGTTTCTGGTGCGTTTTCTGCTTGCTTTTCTGAACGAAAAATCGGCAAGGAAAACTCTTGTTCATAGTGCCAAGCGAGATTTTCTAAACAACGCTGACATTGCAAATCAAGAATTGTGCTGATGTGAAAATTAAGCTCAAAAGTTTCTTGACCAGCAAAAATGTTTGCATTTTTTTGACTTGCCAGCTCGATACTTAAAACACCGTCTTGATGAGCAAACTTACTCAATTCGCGTGTATCCGTAAGAGCAACTTGACAACCGATGATGTCGTTGTTTTTACAAAAACCCCAAACATCGAAATTTTCCAGCTGTTCCTTACTAAACACACGGTTCATATTCAAGCTTCTTTCAAAAAGCGCGCGATTTTAGCAACTTTATTTATTAACCGTTGTGCATTTTTTCGATATGCAAATAAACCAAATCGGAAACCTCACGAATTACATCGCCACGGCTTCTAATCCAAGAGCCGTAATTATCACAGGAGCGACTTTTTTCAATCACCGCCGCAAAGGAATAAGGCTTGGAATATCCGCGTTTATCAATAAATTCGACGATACCGAAATCGCCGCAACATTGTGAAGTAGAGCCAGTTTTGTCATAAATCGTCAGATTTTGCGGCACAAATTGCGTTCTAGTAGCAATGCGGTCGGGATTTTTAATGCTCATCAAAGACTTCAATAACTTCGACTGTGGCAATTTATCTCGCCATAAAGCCTGCATAAAGCGGCTGTAATCTCCGCATGATGCACGGTTACGGTAAGTTTTTCCGCCAGCGGGAATGCTTTCCACCACGCTGGTGTTGCGAAAAATATCCCCTGCTTCACGGCGCAAAATACTTTGCACCGCATACGGTCCGCCGACACGGTCAATAATTTTGTTAGTCGATGAATTGCTACTTTTGACAATCATCAAGCGCATTGTGTTGATGATGTCGTCGGTTATCGGGAATAATCCAGGATTGCGGCGGTTTTGAAAAAAATAAGCCTGACAGACAAATGGCTTAATCATCGATGCCGCTTGCAAGGGAAGATGATGATTTATATCGAGCAAATGCCGTCCCGAATTGATATCCACAACTTGCCATGCAGTATGTTCATCCCTAGCGATGTGTCCCAGCGCGCGTTTTTGTCGAATTAGCTCATTGATTTGCTCATTGAGATTACCACTTGTAATAACTGGACGGTTATAAGAATTTTGAACTTGACTGGACAAATTGCTATTTTGCTGACCGTAACTCGGTTCTACATAAGTCCGATGCACTCCGTAATCCGCATCGTATTGATAATTTCCATTGGACGGCGCAGCAATTCGCACTTTGGCATCAGAAGAAATACCGTTATTACTCGTCTCGGGATAAGAATCTTCGATGCTTTCTAATTTAAGTTCGGCAAGAGCCTGCAAAGTCGGAAAACTTCCAACATAAAAAAGAGACCGCAAAAAGCGGCGTTTCGATAAATTCATAACTAAATAATGTCGTCTAATCTGCAAAGCGACGCATTCTAACGGCTCAAATTACAGCAAAACAAGCAACTGCCGCAAAAATTCAGCGTTAAAAGCCTCACCAGGATCGGTTTTTCTATTCGGCGCGATGAAGGAATGAGTGGTGATTTTTTCAGCTGTAATGCTGGGATATTTCCACATCAAGGCGTGAATTAGCTTGGCAATCGCTTGATACTGCTGCAGCGTGTAAGGAATATCGTCAGCACCGTTAATTTCAATGCCGATGGAAAAATCATTGCAATTTTCGCGACCGTAAAAATTCGACACGCCCGCGTGCCAAGCGCGATTTTTGGTAGCAACAAACTGAATAATCTCACCGTTGCGAGCAATAAAAAAATGCGCGGAAACCCGTAAATCAGCAATCGTCGGAAAAAAATCATCTTCGGCAAGATGCGAAGAAATTTCCCCGAGAAAAAATTTTTCCACAAAAAAACTGCCAAATTGCTTGGGCGGCAAGGAAATATTGTGTAAAACCACTAAATCAATATTCGTGTTTTCTGGACGCAGATTGAAATGCGGTGAAGGAATTTTTCTTGCAACATCGAGCCAACCGTCATCATCAATATTCCAATCCATTTGATTTCCCTTATTCGCTGTTTTTGTATGTTTTCCACATTCGCTAGCAAAAAAAATGTGGAAAAGCAATAGTGAAAAAAATTTTTTTCTTTTTAGCTATCATTTTTGCTAATTCGTTGATTTTATTGAACTTTTACAATGTAAAACAAATTCTTCCAAACTGCCAATATCACGAATACAACAAGAAAAAATCACAATCCACAAAAGTTTTCCACATTTTTATCCACAAAGACGGTGGAAAAAATTTTGCCGAAAAAAGTAGCAAATTTGCAAATAAAAAAACGCTGGACGAAACCAGCGTTTTTTGCATTTTTATTGCAAGGAATTTCAGCAATTTTTAATAACCGTAACCAGATTGCTGATAACCGTTAGCGTATCCCGAGTTGTATTGCTGATTGGCATAGCCAGAGTTGTAGTTTTGATCGTAGCTTTGATAGTTATTGTTGTTCGAACCAGAACGGATTTGCGAACCAATCAAGCCACCGACAACCGCGCCCGTTATTGCTGATTCGTGGTTATCACCCAGTGCCAAACCAGCAACCGCACCAACTCCCGTTCCGATTGCGGCATTGCGCGCCATATCAGGATTTTCAGCACAACCTGCAAGTAGCATTCCTGAAATAGCCAGTCCAAAAATAAGACTTTGTTTTTTCATAAGTAAATCTCCGATTTTGTTGAGAGAGAGTTCAAAAAAATAGAGCTAAAAAAAGCGTTTAGCGCGGCGCATTTTATTTACTAAACAAATTGTCCGTATTCTTAATTTAGGCGTGTCTAAAAATTCGTCATTTTGAGCCGCAGGCGAAAAATCTCTATCGTCAGATCCTTCGCAGCGCTCAGGATGACGAGGTAAAAAATAGAACTACCTAAATGTAGATGCACCTATTTACCAGCCGCGTTAATTTCCGCTCGCGCCTCTTCTATTCGTATTTTTATTTGCCCAGGAGCAGTTCCACCGATGTGATTACGAGCATTAACCGAACCTTCCAGCGTGAGCACTTGATAAACATCATCCCCGATTTTGTCGGACAAATTTTTGAAATCAGCGATTTTCAGCTCTTCCAAACCGCAATTTTTGCTAATTGCCAAGGCAACCGCACGACCAACTATTTCATGTCCGTCGCGGAAAGCCACACCTTTACGAACTAAATAATCCGCCAAATCCGTTGCCGTTGAATATCCTTGCAGAGCCGCACGCGCCATATTTTCTCGCCGCGGTTTGAGGTGCGGCAACATATCGGCGAATGCTCGCAAACAGCCGAGAGTTGTATCTATCGTGTCAAAGAGCGGTTCTTTATCTTCCTGATTGTCCTTGTTATAAGCAAGCGGCTGCGATTTCATCAAGGTAAGCAGCGAAAACAAATTACCGAAAACTCGTCCCGTTTTACCGCGCACAAGTTCGGGGACATCGGGATTTTTCTTCTGCGGCATTATTGAAGAGCCCGTGCAGAAACGGTCGGGCAAATCGATAAAGGAAAACGGTGCGCTATTCCATAAAACTAATTCTTCCGCAATCCGTGAAAGATGCATCGCCAAAATCGCTGCTGCTGCATTAAATTCAATTGCAAAATCGCGGTCGGATACGGCATCAAGCGAATTTTTACAAACACCGTCAAAGCCAAGCAATTGAGCTGAATATTCACGGTCAGTCGGATAAGTTGTCCCTGCCAAAGCTGCCGCGCCAAGCGGTGAATAATTCAGGCGACGGCGACAATCTTGAAAACGAGAAAAATCCCGTTTCGTCATTTCATACCAAGCCAAAAGATGATGCGCGAAGGAAATCGGCTGCGCGGTTTGCAGATGAGTAAAACCTGGCATTAAAGTCATAACTTCGCGTTCAGCAAGTTCCACAATTCCCGTTTGCATACGCAAAATTTCTGCCGTAATACGGTCGATTTGAGCGCGCACATAAAGACGGATATCGGTTGCAACTTGGTCATTGCGCGAACGCCCCGTATGTAGTCTTTTTCCCGCATCGCCGATGAGCGCGGTCAAGCGTTGCTCAATATTCATATGCACATCTTCGAGCGCAACCGACCACTCAAATTGACCGCGATTTATCTCCTCACGAATTTGGTTAAGTCCTTGCAAAATCGCTGCGCCGTCTTCTTCTGTCAAAATTTTCTGTTTCACTAGCATTTTGCAATGCGCTTCTGACCCCGCAATATCTTCTAAATACATTCTTTGATCGAAATTAACCGAGGCGGTAAATTCAGCTACAAAAGCATCGGTTGATTCGGCAAATCTACCGCCCCAAGATTGATTGGTTTTTTGCGTCATTTTTTTGTCCTTGAAATAAATAAAAATGTTGCTTACAGGAATATTTTTGTTGAGCTCATCTAAATTCATAGTTAGTTCTATTTTTTTACCTCGTCATCTTGAGCGCAGCAAAGGAGCTGCTGATAGAGATTTTTCGCCTGCGGCTCAAAATGACGAATTTTTAGACAAGCCCTTTTGAGATTTTTTCAAATTTTAGGAGACCGCTATGCGCGAATTTTCCACGCCCAAGCAAATAAAAATTGCCACCCGCAAAAGCAAACTCGCAATTTGGCAAAGTGAGTTTGTCGCAGAACAATTAAGAAAAATTTTGCCTGACACGGAAATTTCGCTCCTCGAACTTTCTACTCGCGGCGATGAAATTCTCAACCAACCGCTTGCCAAAATCGGCGGTAAAGGCTTATTCATTAAAGAATTAGAAACCGCAATTCTGGACGGCAGAGCTGATATAGCCGTGCATTCAATGAAAGATGTCGCAGCGGATTTACCAGAAGAATTCGAAATTGCCGCGATTTTGCACCGCCACGACCCCCGCGATTGCCTGCTTTCGAAAAATTTTTCTAATCTCAAAGAAATTCCAGCAGGCGGAAAAATCGGCACTTGTTCGCTACGGCGCAGAATGCAGCTTGCGGAATTACGGCAAGATTTACAAATTCTTGATCTGCGCGGCAATATCAATACCCGCATTCAAAAAATGTTCAACGGTGAATTCGACGCGATTTTGCTTGCCAGCGCGGGAGTAGAACGGTTAAATATCTGTGAAATCAAAGAAAAATTTGCATTCGACGACTTTCTCCCCGCCGCAGGACAAGGCGCAATCGGAATAGAAATCGCAAAAAACTCTCCACTTCTACCGCTAATTCAAAAATTAAACGATGCAAACACCGCAATTTGCGTGCAAGCAGAGCGCAATATCGCCAAAATTTTGAACGCTAGCTGCCAAATTCCACTCGCCGCATACGCAGAAATCTTGCCAGATGAAAAAATGCAACTTCGCGCCAAAATCGGCTATCCCAAGGCAGAAAAAATCTGCTTTTTTCAAGGCACGGCAAATATCCGCGATTGGAAAAAATTAAGCGAAGAAGCAGCAAATGCCTTAATCGCACAAGGGGCAAGAGAAATTCTTGAAAAATTAACGAATTAGCGCACAAGTGAGATAACTATGCTCTGGTAAAATCCACCGCCCTCTTGGGGAGAAGTTTTATTCAATAAATAGCAAAACAAAATATCCATACATCTAAATCATTAAAAAAATAAAAAAATCTAGACCAACCAAATCACCACACACGAAAATTACGGAGATAACAATGAAAAAATATGTTTTAGTCATCAATTGCGGCTCTTCCAGTTTGAAATTCGCTCTGATTGAGCCGAATAGCGGTGCAAGTCCGCTAAAAGGCAATGCCGAACATCTCGGTTTTAACGACGGTAAGGGCACGATTTCTCTTGCCATCGGTGAAGAAAAAATCAAAAGAGAATTAAAAGAACAATCCACTCATGACGGTGCTTTACACGAATTAGTCGAAATTTTGAAATCACATTCAATGGACGGCGATATTTACGCCATCGGGCATCGCATCGTCCATGGCGGAGAATATTTCTCCGATGCGGTGATTGTTGATGACGATGTCCGTGAAAAAATAGCTGAATGCTCACGGCTTGCGCCATTGCACAATCCCGCACATATTCTCGGTATCGATGCGGCTCGTCATAATTTTCCGCATTTGCAAAATGTAGTCGTATTCGACACCGCATTTCATCAGCAAATCCCTGAAAAAGCCTATCTTTACGCCCTTCCCTACCGTTTTTACACCGACTATCACATTCGCAAATACGGTTTTCACGGCACTTCTTACCGTTACATTTCCACCAAACTTCCTGAAATTACGGGCAATGCGCATAACAAAGCAATTGTTTGCCATCTCGGTAACGGCGGTTCAGTCGCGGCAATTGACGGCGATCATTCGGTAGATACCACGATGGGGCTTACTCCGCTCGAAGGAATTGTTCACGGCACTCGCTGCGGCGATATCGACCCCGTAATTCACGATATTTTGACCAATCAATTTGAAATTCCTGCTTCTGAAATTAGCAATTTGCTCTGGAAACAATCGGGACTTCTCGGACTTTCAGGAATTTCTAATCATTGCGGTGAATTAGAAGAGCTGTCGAATAACGGTAATGAAGCGGCAAAACGGGCAATTGAAGTGTATTGCTACCGTCTTGCCAAGCACATCGCAGGGCAATTTATCGCTTTGGGCGGCTGTGAGATTTTGGTATTTACAGGCGGTATCGGAGAAAAATCACGGATTATTCGCCGCCGCACGATTGAGCAGCTCGGCATTCTCGGTTTTTACCTCGACAATGACCGCAATAACGACCAAACTCTCGGTAAAACTCGCTCAATTCACGCCCAAAATTCCACTCCGATTTGGATTATTCCAACCAACGAAGAACTAATGATTGCCCGTGATACAGCGCGAATTTGTGCTTAATTTGACAATTAAAAAATAGCCAGATTTTCTGGCTGTTTTTTTCTTATTTTTTTTGAAAAAATAATTTAATAACTTTTCGGAGAGCAAATATGAGTAAAGCAGTTTTATGTTTGAACGCTATTCCCAGTGGTTTTTCCGCCGTCTATAACCCTTTTGAAGGAAAAAATATCGGTGAAATTTATTGGTCAAAACAGCTCGATAGCTTTATTGACACGGTGATTGAAGAATATGCAGAAATCGCGGCAAAACATCAAAACGATGCAATTGCAGTAATGGGGCTCAATATGTGCTGCAAAACGCCTTATGCCACAGAAGTTAATACTGCGCTGGTAAATGCTCTCAATGCAAGCGTGCTTTCGGTGGAAGATAAACCAGTTTCTGCCCGTTACGCGCAACATATTTACGCAGAAAAATTTCTCGGTGCGATTTATCAAGATGAACGGGCTTTAGAAATGCTCGCGGATAACGGTTTAGTTGTCTATCAAGGTTTGAATGATGCGGATTTACAAGCCAAAATCGACGGCGTTGCGAGTAAAAATATTTCTGGTGCGGCATTTCGGCAAAAAATTGTCGCACAAGCCAAAGCGAATTTGAAACGAATTGTTCTGCCAGAAGGCGCAGAGCCGCGCACACTCAAAGCCGCAAGTTATATCGCAGAACACGACATTGCCAAATGTATTTTGCTTGCCGAAACCGCTGAAATAGAGGCAGTTTGCAAGGCAGAAAATATTTCTCTCCCGACTAAAAATATCGAAATTCTCTCGCCATCGGCAATTGAAAATAAATACTTAAACCGCCTCGTGGAATTGCGTGCGGCAAAAGGTATGACCGAAGAGGCAGCACGCACGGCTTTGAAAGATACGGTGATGCTCGGCACAATGATGCTCGAAGCCGATGAAGCCGATGGTTTGGTTTCTGGTGCAGTGCATTCCACCGCCGACACAATGCGACCGCCCTTGCAAATTATCAAAACTGCGCCTGGTGCAAAAATGGTGTCCAGCCTGTTTTTTATGTGTCTGCCTGACAAAGTTATGGTTTATGCCGACTGCGCCATCGTGCCAGAGCCAGACAGCGCACAACTTGCCGAAATTGCAATTCAAACCGCGGATACCGCAAAAGCTTTCGGAATTGAACCAAAAGTCGCGCTAATTTCATATTCAACTGGCAATTCAGGTAGCGGTGCGCCAGTGGAAAAGGTAAAGGCGGCAGCAGAAAAAGTAAAAGAACTCCGTCCTGATTTAGCAGTCGATGGTCCTCTGCAATACGACGCTGCTTGCACACCATCGGTAGCAAAAAGTAAAGCTCCAAATTCTCCCGTTGCTGGTCAGGCAAATGTTTTCGTTTTCCCAGATTTGAATACAGGTAACACGGTTTATAAAGCGGTGCAACGCAATGCAGGCGCAATCGCGATGGGACCAGTTTTGCAAGGTATGAAAAAACCTGTCAATGATTTATCTCGTGGTGCATTGGTTGAAGACATCATCTACACCATCGCCATTACCGCGGTGCAAGCGCAATGAGTAATGCAAAATGGCTCGATGCGGTCAAATTTAATGCCGACGGATTGGTTTCCGTCATCGCCGTCGATTGGCAAGATAAAACCGTCTTGATGCAAGCTTTCGCTAACCGTGAAGCCTTACTGAAATCGCTAGCGCACGGTCAAATGTTCTATTACAGCCGCTCTCGGCAAAAATTGTGGAAAAAAGGCGAAGAATCAGGACATTTCCAAAATATCAAGGCGATGTATCTCGACTGCGACGGCGATTGCGTTTTAGCGGAAGTCGAACAAGTCGGAAATATCGCTTGTCATACTGGGCATAAATCTTGTTTTTACCGCAAACTGCATATAGCAAGCGACTTTATCGATTGGCAGGAAACGGAAAAGGCTCTGAAAAAACCAAGCGAAATTTACCGACATACGGATGCACACACGGTTAGTGCCAATATGTCAACTACAAATGCAAGCTCTTCGGAAGAAAATAAAGAAAACTTCCTTTCCGTCTTACATAAACTCGAAAAAATCATCGCCATCCGCAAAAAACTCGGTGATACGGAAAAAAGTTACACCGCAAAATTGCTCGGCGAAAACATCGATAAATTGCTCAAAAAAATCGGTGAAGAGGCGACAGAAACCGTTATCGCTGCCTGCCACGGAGAAAAATCAGAGATTATTTATGAATCCTGCGATTTGCTCTATCACCTGATGGTGCTCTGGTCAAGAGAAAATATCAGCTTGGCAGAGATTGAAAACGAATTAGCTCGCCGCTTCCAAATGTCAGGTTTGGAAGAAAAGGCTTCCAGAAACAACAAATAAGGATAAATTTATGGGTATCAGTCCAGCGCAACTAATCATTGTTTTACTTTTGGTTTTAATTATTTTTGGCAGCGGCAAACTCCGCTCGCTCGGTTCCGACTTGGGCGGCGCAATTAAAGGCTTCAAAAAAGAAATGGCAAGCGAAAAAACCGAAAACGACGGTAAAGACGAGCCAGTTATCGAAAATAATGAGCAGAAATCTTAAATATAGCAACACTTTTTAATCACAATGTTCGACATCGGTTTTTGGGAATTAGTAACTATCGCCATCATCGGCGTAGTGGTTGTCGGTCCAGATAAATTGCCAGAAGTTATGCGAGGAATTTTCCGCTTTATTCATAACTTGCGAAGAATGTATCAAAACGCAAAATCCGACATTTCCCGCGAATTGGAACTCGATGAACTAGAAAAAATTGCCCGCGAAGGTAAAGATGATTTTCAAGATGCATTCGATTCTGTTGCCGAAGACGGTAAAGAATTACTCCGTGCCATCGATGAAAATCATCAAAGCATCAAAAAAGAACTTCACGAAATAAAAGAAGAAGTCGAAAAAAATCCCAATACGGAATAATTAAATGGACAAAAAATTATTAGAAGACGAACAAAATCCACAACTTGCAGAAGAGCAGGAAAATGAACTGCAAGATACGGAAATGTCTTTCGTTGAACATTTAATTGAACTTCGTAGCCGTTTGATAAAAATTTTAGTATCCGTTGCGGTAATTTTTTTGGCTCTTTTGCCTTTTTATCAAAAGATTTACGAAATATTTGCTTACCCTGTTATCACTAATTTATTACCTGGTCAGCAAATGCTAGCCCATCAACCTATCGATGTTTTTTTAACCCCTATTAAGGTTTCTTTATTCATCTCTGTGCTAATTGCAATGCCGATAATTTTGCGGCAAATTTGGCTTTTTATAGCACCTGCAATGTATAAGAAGGAAAAGAAATTGATGCTACCGCTGGTTATTTCTTCGACTTTTCTTTTTTATCTCGGAGTTTTATTCGCATATTTCGTCATTTTGCCGCTACTCTTTGCCTTTTTATCCAAAATCGGTGCAAATATGAACGGTGTTGCTTTGATGCCTGATATTACCGCTTATTTAGGTTTGTCGTTGAAGCTGTTTTTAGCTTTCGGAATAGTGTTTGAAGTGCCAATTGCAACCGTAATTTTGATTCAAAGTGGCATTGTCAAAATCTCCACTCTTACGGCAAAAAGACCGTATATCATTTTGGCAGCCTTCACTATCGGAATGTTACTCACCCCCCCCGATGTTTTTTCGCAAACTTTACTTGCCGTGCCGATGCTTTTGTTATTCGAATTAGGAATTTTGGTCGCGAAATTTTTAGAAAAAAATCAGGCTAATAAGCACTCTAATTCAAAATAAAGCAATCCATATATAACTGTGGCGAAGGAAAATAAAACAATAATCGCCTATATCATTTCAAAAGAATATTTAATTGTGAGAACAAAATGCAAGATTTATTAAACAATATCCCGAATTTATCAAGCGGAACTATCGGTATTGAAAGAGAGACTTTACGCACAAACACCGATGCATATTTATCACAAACTTTACACCCTGAAAGTCTTGGAAATGTTTATACTCATAAAAACATCACAATTGACTATGCAGAAAGCCTTTTAGAACTTGTAACCGATACTCATAATAATCCTGAAAATTTATATTTACAACTACTAAATCTGCATAAATTTACCGCCCAAAATATAAATAACGAATTACTTTGGCCAACAAGTATGCCCTGCATCTTGCCTGATAACCCCGAGTTAATAGAATTCGGCTATTTCGGACAAAGTAACGGCGGCAAAATTAAGCGCTTATACCGCAGCGGACTAGCTTACCGTTACGGCAGACCGATGCAAATGATTGCGGGAATTCACTTTAACTATTCACCCAGTCAGGACTTTTGGAATTATTTAAGTCAATATAAAAAACAAAAATTAAATCAAAATTTCAAAAACGAAATTTATATGGCAGCACTGCGCAATATCGGTCGAACAAGTTGGCTCGTATGCTATTTATTCGGTGCATCGCCTGCCTGCGATTTCTCCTTCCAACCAGCGCAACAACTATTAACTCGACATCATAAAAGAAGCCTAATTTGGAACAATGCCTGCACTTTAAGAATGAGCCAATTAGGTTATCAAAATAAAGCTGATTTTAGCGTTGATTTTAATAACCTCGAAGCATATATTAAAGACCTAATTTATGCGGTTTTAACCCCTTCTCCCATTTATGAATATATCGGAATTCAAGCACCAGATGGTAATTATCGGCAAATTAGCACCAATATTTTGCAAATTGAAAATGAATATTATGCTTCTGCGCGTCCAAAACAAATTCCGAATAAAAATGAAGCACCAACTTTGGCGTTGGCTCGGCGGGGAATTTTATATTTAGAACTGCGTCTGCCCGATTGCAATCCATATAGTCCAGTTGGAATTAGTTTGGAGCAAATTTATTTTCTGGAAACATATATGCTTTATTGCTTGATGAAAAATTCGCCAGAAATTAAGCATTGCGAACAAGATGAAATTAACCGCAATCGCCTGCGCGCTGCCTGTTGCGGCTTATCAAAAGACTTAAAATTATCCTATCATTGCAAAGAAAAAAGTATGAAATCTTGGGCTTTGGAAATCCTAGAAGAGATGCTAAAAATTGCTGCGATAATGGATAAAAATACAGATAAAGAGCTTTATCAAAATTCCGTAAGAGAGCAAATAAAAGCAGTTGAGAGTGGAGAAGTTTTAGCCGCGAAAGTCCGTAATGATTTAATTGATAAAGATTTTATAAATTTCGCGCAAGAGTTGCAAAATAAACATCTAACAGTATTAAAATCCCCGCTCGATAGTGAAACAAAACAGGAATTAAATAATTTGCGAAATAAATCACTAGAAGATTTTGCAAAAATTGAAAAAGCCGCTGAAAATCAAATTCCATTTAGTGAATATTTAGAGCATTATTTTGATGAATTAAAAGTCTTTGCCAGAGAAAGTTAATTGGAGTGGTAATAAATATGCGCACAATATATTTTTTAAGAGGTCTGCCCGCTTCTGGAAAAAGTTTTTGGATTAAAGAAAATAATCTCTCTCCCTACACTATTAGTTCCGACGAAATCCGCTTGATGTATGCCTCGCCAGTTATAGATAACGACGGTAATTACAGCATTTCACAAAAATATGACAAAAAAGTTTGGAATTTAATCTTCAATCTGCTAGAAGAAAAAATGGGGCGCGGAGAATTTATTATCGTCGATGCAACTCATTATCGTGATAGTTCTTTAAGGGAATATAAAAAGCTGATAAATTATTACCGTTATCGCCCTTTTGTTGTTGATTTTACTAATATTGAATTAAATACAATTCTGAACAGAAATCAACAACGAGAAAGTTATAAAATAGTGCCTGAACAAGTCATTTATAAAATGCACAAGGTTTTAGAACAAAATAATAATGAAATATATCCCAAATTAAGCCCAAAAGCAGCGATAGAACAACTAAATAAATCGCTAATTTTTGATTTTAATCATTACGAAAAAGTTATAATTTTTGGGGATATTCACGGTTGTTTTACTCCTCTTAATCATTATTTTCAAGAAAATCCTTTTTCAGAAAATAATGCTTATATTTTTCTCGGTGATTATGTCGATCGAGGAATAGAACATCATCAAACATTCGAACTTTTGCTTTCTATTTATCACTTAAAAAATGTATTAGTTTTAGAAGGCAATCACGAAAGATGGCTGCGTTTTTATGCCGAAGATGATGAGCAAAGTTTTGCTCGCATTAAATCCAAAACTTTTTTGGAAAAAACCGCTCCTGAATTGAAAAATTTGGATAAAAAAGATTTACGGCAATTTTGCCGCGCACTCGCCCAAATGGCGTATTTTTCCTTTGCGGGAAAGGAATATTTTGCCTCGCACGGTGGAGTTGGCTGTTTGCCGCATTTATTTATAAACACCCAGCAATATATCAACGGTGTTGGCGGCTATGAAGATACCGAACAGTTGTATAACGCTTGGGAGAAAAACACCGCGGATAATTGCGTTTTAATTCACGGTCATCGCAATACCGAAAATCTCCCAGCACAAGTAAGAAGCCGATGTTATAATTTATGTAGTGAAATTGAATATGGAGATAGTTTAAGAGTGTTAGAAATTTCACGCAAGGGGGAAGAAATTAAAGAATATCGAAATCCTATTTATGATAAAAATTTACCGAAAAAACTACGCGTAATCAAAAATAATAGGGTTTTAAGCGACAATGAATTACTCAATCAGCTTAATTTAAGCCCATTAATCATTAAAAAATCATTTGATAATGGAATTATTTCTTACAATTTTTCTCGCGATGCCTTTTATAAAAAAGAATGGAATAACTTAACTTGCCGTGCAAGAGGGTTATTTATTTTTGAGGACAGGGTAATTTGTAGAAGTTATAACAAATTTTTCAATTGGTATGAAAGAAAAGAAACCAGTGACGAGGAATTAGAAAAAAATTTATGCTTCCCTGTCCGTGCATATAGAAAGGAAAATGGCTTTCTGGCAATGGTTTCCGTCTTTAATAATGAACTTTTAGTGTGTAGCAAATCAACTATTTCTGGCACTTTTGTCGGATATATCAATAATTTCCTAGAAAGATTATCAGAAGACACTAGAAAAGCTATTTTTAACTATTGCCAGAAAAATAATGTATCCTTTGTTTTTGAATGCGTTGATATCGCAAACGACCCCCATATTGTGCAATATCAAAAGCCTCATTTATATCTATTAGATATCGTGCAAAATGATTTTGAATTTAAGAAAATTCCCTATGAAGAGTTAATAAAAATTGCCGAAGAGTGCAATTTAGAATATAAGAAATTAGAAAAAGAATTTAACTCTTGGAAAGAGCTAAATAGCTATAAAAATAAACTAGAAGAGAGCTTAAATTTACAAAAAAGAGAGTGGTCGGAAGGATTAGTTTTAGAAGATAAAAATGGCTTTATGCTCAAATATAAAAATCCTAATTACCGCCTGTGGAAGCAATTGCGTTCGGTGCTAGAAA
Organism: Cardiobacteriaceae bacterium; assembly: GCA_017484165.1. GTDB lineage: Bacteria > Pseudomonadota > Gammaproteobacteria > Cardiobacteriales > Cardiobacteriaceae > RGIG9182. Next base: position 22,268 of record JAFUTP010000044.1, read on the forward strand.
GATTGCAAACGGATAAGCAAGTAACGGTGAATAATTTTTCACAACAGGCACAAGAGGTAATAAAACTAATGCAGAACTTAAAAGTGGAAAATAAATTAAACGGCTTAAAAATTACCGATATTCAAAATATATATTGGAATTCATAATTAAAGCATAAAAAAACGGCTATTAAAGCCGTTTTTTATTTTTACGGTAATTACTTATAATTACTTACGGTAAATAATCCAACACAACTCCCGTAAAAATCGCCGCGCCAACCCAGTTATTATGAAAAAACATCGCAAAACATTTTTCTCGCTCTAAATTACGAGCGTAATAAATCTCCCAAGAGAATATTAAAGCTGCGGAAATAAGTCCTAAATAAAACCAGAAACCTACACCCGCGCAAATTCCCGCTAAAAACATAAAAAATAAAGTGATTGCCGCCATTAAAGCTAAAAATCTTTTTTCCCAACCTAGGCAAAAAATAGCCGAAGAGTGTAATTTCATCGGAATATCATCATCTCTATCAACCAGCGCATAAAAAGTATCATAAACCAGTGCCCAAAAAGTCCCAGCCATATAAATAAAAAATCCTGCCCAAGTTAAATGCCCTAAAATTGCCGTATGTGCAATTAACACAGGGGCGGAAAAAGCAAGACCTAAAACAAACTGCGGCAGGGGGAAAAATCTTTTACAAAAGGGGTAAATTATTGCAATGAAGAGGCAATAAATTGCCATCAACCATGACTGCCAATTTAGACATAAGAGTAATAAAAAACTCACAAAAAGCATAAAAATTATCGCCGAAAGAGCCTCTTTTTCACTTAATGTACCCGTTGCAAGAGGGCGATTTTTGGTGCGTTTGACATTACCGTCAAAATTGCGGTCGGCATAATCATTTACCGCACAACCAGCCGAACGCATCGTAAAAGTTCCCAGCAAAACAATAAAGCAAATTTCAGCAGGAGGAGTGCCATTTCCAGCAAGCCAGAGCCCCCATAAACTACTCCAAAGGAGTAACATCGAACCGACTGGTTTATCAATACGATAAAGTGCAATATAAGCCTGCAATTTATTAAGAAGTTTCATTTTTTATATCCAAATTTATTTTTTTATTTCCAAAAAATCTTTAATTGATTTCTTTTGCGTATTTTCAGCAGGCATCAAAATGCGGTTATAGCTTGGCACGCGCCCTACTCTTTCGGAAAAAAACTTATGAACTTGCAGATATTGATATGACATTAAAACAATGCAAGGTAGTGAAATTGTAAGCGCAAGAATATTGATTTTTTTCGTATCAAGATAATGAATTAAAAACGCACGGTAGAGAATAATTAACACAAGAGTGGAAATAAATAAAGTCCCCAGTCCCGTCCATAAAAAACCAGTATAAAAGGAAAAATAATCACCAGCTAATTCAATTCCTGATGAAAGAAGCGAAAAAAATGCCGTTATTCCCAACCAAGCCATAAGAGGTGGTTTTTTATTAGTATTTTTATTAACAACAGTTAAACTATTTGCAATCCAAACTAAACCTAAAATAATCAGCAAGCAGAAAAATAAGAGTTTGTAATTCGGCAAATATTGCTGTGCTGAACTTAAATAATCGTTATACACCGGGTCTAATAAATACAAAATAAACCAGACAATTGCCATAAACGGTGAAGTCAGCAAAAGCCAAAAAAAGCTTCTTTTTTTCTTGCTTGAAGCAAGAGCTGATTTATTCATTTCAGTTGTTAATTGTAAATTTTCCGCTAATTTATCCGCATGCTCTTGTTTTGTTTTTACCGCTTGTTTCTGCGCTTCTTTTTTCGCTTCCAATTGGTTTAATTTATTATTCAGATTTAAGTTGCTATTTAATTCCTTCGTAGTTTTACTTACCGAAGTATTTTTTCTTCTAGCCATATCTATTCCTTACAATTTCTAATTAAAGTGCTATTTTGAACTGCGTTTTACTTGTTCCAATATCTTCGCAATTACTTTTTTACCCTTTTCGGTTTGTATTCCGTAAAGCTCAATTTGGATAACAAAGCCCTCTTTTTTATGCGCAACAGATGCGGCTAAAAAGCGATGGTCGTCAATTGTTTCACCGTTAGAGGTAAATTTTCCAGGCTGACGACAATAAACGGTTTTGAACGCCTCGCCCGCAATGTCCGTAAATCCTTCCTTGCACTTGTAATTATCATAATCGCGGCGCGGTCTTGCACTGTATCCCATTTTGAATGCTTTGTTATACACACCGTAAAAATGCGCGCTAGTTATATCTTCCAAGGGATAAACATAAGCATAACTGTATCCAATTTGTCCGACAGATGTCTCATTATTGATAAAAGTCTGACGGTCATTAAAACAACGGACTTCGGCAACGGCAATTAAATCTTCCGCATCAGGATTAGAAGACGCGTCCCAACATTTGGTATCTTTGCTCATCGCAAGCGGCACGGTGTATTTGGCAATTTTGGTAGTTTGCCAATTTTCGGCTGCAAGCGGTTCTTTGAAATATTTGTCATTGTCGGCGGAAAGCTGCTCGGCGATGCGTTTATTAACTTCATCTTGCTTAATTTTTTTATCAAGATTGAGCATTTTTTGCAGATGTTCAGCTGGCACGACAAAACTAATATTGCTGCCAGCGCGCAAATACGCAACATTCACCCCAACGACTTTTCCCCGATTATTCAAGGTCGGACCGCCGCTCATTCCGCTATTTAACGAGCCCGAAAAGAGAATATGCGCCTGCGCCGACTTGCGCAGCAGCCCGTTATTTATCCCATCAATGATTACAAACCCCAAATCATGAGGATTGCCAAGCGCAAACAAACTCTCACCCTGCACCGATTTTTCCTCGAATTCAAAAGGCTCGCCAACCTTTTTTTCCGCCTGCAAAATCGCCAAATCATTGACAATATCGAAATCCAGCAAAGTTAAATTTCCCTGTTCGTCATTTTGGTCGATGTAACTTGCACGGTGATTTTGCTTTTGTAATACATCTGATACAACATGATAATTTGTCGCGATTTTGTCGCCATTTGCAATCACAAATCCCGAACCAATTGCGGTTTTTTGCCCTGTTTTTTCATTATTGATTTGAATTTGCACCACCGAATTACGGTAGCGAGCAAAAAGTTCTTCGGCATTAAATTTCCGTGTTTCTTTCTTGGCAAATGGCAGTTTTTTGCCCGATTTAGCAAATTTTTCCTGAATTTTGTCGAGAGCTAAATCCTGTGTTTTTTCCGTATTTTCTGTATTTTCTGTGGAAACTTCTAACTCAATCGCCTCATTTTTTTCTACCGCCACAGAGTTCATATTCGATATTTTTTCAGCCCGAACTTCATCAGCTTGAATTTCATTATTTTCTAGCTCTTGCGTTGATGCGGTAGAAATAAAAAATATAAAAATCATAAAAAAACAAAGGATTTTTTTCATATATGCATCTCTTTTATTAAAAATTAAGACAAGGCAAACAGTATAGCTAAATACAGCAACACGAATATCAGACAAACGAACTAAAAAAATAAAGCGGAGTTAGATATAAATCTCCGCTTTATTTTTTAGCATAAAGGCAACTGTTTTAAGATTATTTTTCCTCTGGCTTATCTAATTTTTTACCATCTTCGGCAGAAAAAATCAGGTTTTGTTCCTGACCATCCTTTTCTACCGTTACTGAATAAAAAGGCTTTACTGCTTTTGGTGGAGCATCTTTTGGTTTATCACCGCCCATTCCACGACCAGCTCTTCCCATTCCACCCATTTGTGTCATATAAGAAATTGCAAGGACTTTGCCTTCTTTTTCAGCTTGTGCGATTGCGTCTTTGATAGAAAATTTCGGCGCGGCAAATGGCTCTGGCTTCGGTTCTGGCAATTTTTCACCAGTTTCAGCATCAAGCAAAATCATCTTTCGCTCACCGTTATCACTGACTACCATCACGCGGTAAGCATCTTTGCCATCTTGTTTCATCAGGCGAACAAAAGTTACATTCCCCTCGCTTTGTGCTTTATCTACCGCTTCTGATAGACTGATAGCTTGTGCTTGTGTTACAAATAATAAGCTTGTGATAATTAAGGATATTTTTTTCATAAAAATTTGATCTCATTAAAAACCGCGAAATTACGGCGAACTAATTATAATACATAAATGATAAATATTCTTAATTTCATATCACTAAAAACTCCGACCGCCACCGCCGTGTCTATTTCCACTAGATGAAGTATGAGTTGAACTGCCACCAGAACTGGAAGATGATATTTCCCTATAAAACACTTCTCGATCAATAACCACATCTTTGAACGGCATAAAATTACCCTTTGCGGTTTTTTCCCACACTGGCGGCATATTTCGTTTTCTTAATTTATAACTCTTTTTATTTCTAAAATAAGCCAAAATCATAGCTATCAGCCCTGCTAATCCGCCACCTGCTGCATCTTCTTCACTTATAGAATTACCTGAAATATAAAATTCAAGTTTTTTTACATAAGCATGTAAGCCATCATCATATGAGCCGTTTTTTTCATACCCTTCCACAAACTTGTCAAGCAATTCGCTAATTTTTATATCAGTTAAAGTTGCAATTGTATTAGTCCCCGATGTGGAAATATGCACTTTACGATTGCCTGTCATATCGGCAAGCGCAACCAAAATTAAGCTTCCCTCAACATTTTGCCCCTGTTTGTAATTAAGCAACTCATCTAAATAATCATCAGCAGCATCTTGGACTGTTTTATCAGTTGCATTTACCGTATAAATAATCGAATAAGAACCTGTTTTTTCTGAAATTTTTTCTAATTTTGCGGATAATTTGCTTTTTGTATCTACAGTCAATATCCTCGCATTATCAAAAACATACTCTCGACTAAAACAATTTGCCGCAAAGATAAAAAATATTCCTACTATTGCAAGTATTTTTTTGCACCATTTATTGAAATTTACCATAACCATCTCCCACCACATAATGCCAAAATCAAAACGATTATTCCAAATATTGCCGAATAAGCAAAAGCTTTTGGCTTGGATAACGGTAATTCGCCATTTGCAATTCCAGTTTGACCGTTAATAGCAAATTGATAATTTTTTCCCTTATAGCTGTAATTTAAAATATAAGTCGGAAGTAATACATAGCGAGTATCGGTAATTGCAAATTGGGAATTATCCACTTGATTAGTAAATCCTTGGCAATTTGCACTCTCTGCTATTTGGTCTATTGTGAATATTTCCGCATCTCTTATCGCTTGTTTTTGCGCCTCTTCTTTATCTAAATTATGCCTCTCCGATTGAAAACCAGCCAGATATGCACTCTTAAATTCAATCTGTTCGCTGTCATCAAAGGGGTTAATCGCATTGATTAAATTAGTATCAATTTTGTCAAAAGATAAACTACGAATATTATTAAAATGCAACTCACCTTTACGCTTAATATCTAATTTCAGAACTTCCGTTTCTTCTTGATTTCCTACTCTTTTGGTATGTTTTTGAATACCTGTTGCTTGAAAATCTACTTTTACATCAACATCACAATCCCAATAGGGCAAATACATTCCAATAATTTTATCCTGTTGCCTCTTTACCGTAAAATCAATCGGCAATAATTTTTTACCTCTTACCCATTTTTCAAAGCACTCTATTGCCTGTTTTTGCGTAATTTTGAACGGTATGATGCGATGCGGTAAAAAATCCCCCTTCAAGCGATTTTCAATAATTACTGGACTATGACAGTAATAGCAAAATGCAGCCGTTGTCGTATCACCGCAAACCACTTCCGCACCGCAATTCGGACAATGATATTGCCGTATTTCAGAACCATCATCTATTCTATTATCGGAATATTTATTTTTTTCTTCAATCTGTTCTTCATATTGAGCAATAAACGCTTCCAGCTCTTCTTCGGTAGATGAACGACCGCAATATTCACACTTAAATCCCTGAAATTGCGGGTTATAAGAAAGCGGTGCACTACAACCAGGACATTTGTAATTATCGGTTGCCATTTAGTCTCCTTAAATAATAATTTTTACCTCTTCTAATAAAAAAAATAGCCTGTTTATCTCTAAAACAGGCTATTTTTAACTCAAAAAACTAAACCGCTTGCCCGCAATTACCGCAGAATTTAGCTCCTGGCGATAATTTTTCATTGCAGTTGGCGCAAGTTTTTTCCGTCTCAACTTTTGTGCCACATTCGCCGCAGAATTTAGCATTTGCTGCAAGCTCTGCTCCGCAATTTGCGCATTTTGCTGCCTGCGGTTTTTGACTGCCACAAGATGAGCAAAATTTCCCCGTTACCGTCGCACCGCAAGAGCACTGCCATTGATTTTGGGCATTTTGATTTTGCGCTACTGGCATCGCGGACTGCGCTTGTTGCTGCTGCATTTGTGCCATATTGACTTGCGAAGATTGTTGCATAAAGCCGCCTGCTGCCTGCATTCCCAAGCCCATTCCCATAAACGCGCCCATCGGACCGCCACCGCCTTCATTTGAGCCAGCGTTTTCAAAACCGCGTGCAATCGATGTTTGCACATAAGTTTCGCGCAAATTCGGATCGGAGAGCATTGCCGCTTTATTCCTTTCGTTGATGAGTTTTTTGCTTTCCTCATCGTATGAAATGCTGGAAATACCAACCGCTTGCACTTCAAAACCGCGCATTTTTTTCCATTCTTCGTCCAAAGTTTCCTGCATAAACTTGGACAATTCGCGCCCTTTGCTCGGTAAAAACGAAATTCTTATTCCTTCCGCTGACATTTGATTTACAACTGCTTGCAGAGCTTCTAAAAATTCGTTCAAATATTGCTGATTTATGTCCTCGATATGGACGGTTGCGGTATTTCTAGGAATTGCTTCTTGGAAGAACAAAATCGGGTCGGTTACTTTGATTGAGTATGTTCCGAATGTTCTTAAAAATAATTCCGAGTTATAAAACAAGTCAAAATATTGCAGCGGATTTGGCGTTCCGAATTTAATCCCTTTTATTTCCTGCAAATTGATGTAATACACCTCTTGCTTACCTGACGGTGTGCCAGAAAACTTAAATCTATTCCAAGCGTCTTTTAATGAGTCCTTAAATTGACCATTAAATATACTCGGCGCGGAATTATTAGACACCTTAAAATAACCAGGTTCAGCGGAATAATCAACAATTTTTCCGCCATCAACCAGCATCATAAATTGATTTTGATTGACATAAATAATCGAACCGTCGGTAATTAAATCGGAAGAGCCTTTGCGGTTGGTATTGCGTTTTTCACCACGTCTGACCTGCTCTCCCTTACACATTACCACGCCTTCTTGCATTTCAGTCGCTTCAATGACATCAAGCCATTGATCAGCAAGAGTTCCACCTATTGCACCTGCAGCAGCTGAAAGTAATCCCATAATTAACTCCTTAAAATATAAATCTAAAACAATAATAAAACCGCCATTAGAGACGGTTTTATTTGTTATTAGCGTTTTTTATTAACTTTATGAATAGCACGATTATCCGCTGCCATTGCCGCTTCATGAACTGCTTCGGCGAGTGTTGGATGAGCATGCATCGTGAGAGTTATATCCTCACTATTACCGTAGAAATTCATCGTTATAACTAATTCATGCAACAGTTCTGATGCGCAAGGTCCGATGATATGTGAGCCTAAAATTTCGCCCGTTTGTGCGTCTGTCAGCACTTTGACAAAGCCCGCGGCTGTGTTCATCGCCTTTGCTCGACCGTTTGCCGCAAATGGAAAATCGCCTTTGTTATAAGCAATTCCTGCCGCTTTCAATTCTTCTTCGGTTTTGCCGACCCAAGCGACTTCTGGTGCGGTGTAGATTACCGATGGAATTAAATCGTAGCGGACTTCGGCGTGTTCATTAGCAATAACTTCCGCTGCCATCACGCCTTCTTCTTCGGCTTTATGAGCAAGCATCGCACCGCGCACGCAATCGCCGATTGCAAATACGCCTGGTTCAGCGGTGCGGCATTGCTCATCAACTTCGATAAATCCTCTTTCGCCGATTTTGACCGCCGTGCCTTCTACTAAATCTTGACTGGTATTCGGCTTGCGACCAACGGCAACCAGCAATTTATCAAACATATAAACTTGTTTTTCGCCCGCAACTTCAACGGTTACTTCAACGCCTTGTCCTTTGTTTTCCGCTTTTTGCACTTTTGCGCCGAGTTTGATGTCGAGCCCTTGTTTTTTATAAATTTTGAGAGCCTCTGTAGCGAGTTGTTTATCCGCCATCGGAAGGAAATTTTCCAAAGCTTCGAAAACTACCACTTCCGAGCCCAGTGCTTGCCAAACGCTACCGAGTTCCAAACCAATAACCCCTGCACCGATTACGCCGAGTTTTTCAGGCACACGGTCAAATGCCAAAGCGCCAGTGGAATCCACGATATTTTTACCGTCGGTGCGCGCAGGCGGAATTTCCACAGGAACAGAGCCGAATGCCAGAATTACGCCTTTTTTCGCTTGAATTGTGCTAGTTTTACCGTCAGCGGCGGTAATTTCCACCGTTTTATTTGCCCGTAATTTGCCCAATCCTTCGATGCGAGTAATACCGTTTGCTTGAAATAATTGTGCGATACCGCTAGTCAATTGTCCGACAATGTTAGCTTTTCGTCCGAGCATTGTTGGCACATCGATTTTTACTTCCCCGACAGAAATACCGTGTTCAGAAAATTCGTGTTTTGCTTGATGAAAGCGGTGGGCAGTTTCTAATAATACCTTTGAAGGAATACAACCGACATTCAAACAAGTGCCGCCAAGACTGCTTGCTTTTTCCACACAGGCAACCTTGAAACCCAATTGTGCTGCCCGAATTGCCGCAACATATCCACCAGGACCTGCACCGATAACTACTACATCAAATTCTTGCATAAGTTTTTCCCTAAAAAAGATAATTTAAGAAGTGATAAAAGTTGGGCATTCTACATTGAATTTCCCTGATACAAAGACTTTTCCGCCCAGAATTTGCCTAATTTACCGACAGAAATTCAATTTATATCCAGCAGTAAATAATCACATTTTACGAATGAAAAATGTGATAAATTGCCACTTTTTCCAATGAAAAATGTAAATATTTGCCACTTTTTCCAATAAAATATTGTCAATTTTGACAATTTTTCAAAGATACTTTTATGAAACGATTGATTTTTAAGCAACTTTTGGATTGGAAAAATAGCCCAAATCGCAAACCTTTAATCATTCAAGGCGCACGGCAAGTTGGTAAAACTTGGCTGATGAAAGAGTTCGGCAAAAAACATTATCAAAATACGGTTTATATTAGTTTTGCTGATAGCCCAAAAGCCGCGCAGATTTTTAACGGCAATTACGATTTAGCACAAATTTTGTTGCAGTTAAAAATTTTTAGTAATACGGAAATCCAAGCCGACGATACTTTGATTATTTTTGATGAAATTCAGGAATGTGAAAGAGCCTTGAATGCTTTGAAATTTTTCAATGAAAATGCGAAAAATTATCACATCATCGCGGCTGGCAGTTTATTGGGAGTTGCGGTTAGAAAAAAACAATACTCTTTTCCAGTCGGACAGGTGGATTTTTTGAATTTATATCCCCTAAATTTCAGGGAATTTTTAACCGCTATCGGTGAAGAAAAATTATCCCATTTGTTGATAAATCAAGATTGGCAAAGTATAAAAATATTCCATCAAAAATATATCAATTTCCTAAAACAATATATGTTTATTGGCGGTATGCCAGAGGCGGTGCAATCTTTTGTTGATTTTCAAGATTTCAATAAAGTCCGAACCATACAAAGTAACATTTTAATTGGCTACCGAGAAGATTTTTCTAAATACAGCGAAGCAAGAAATATTCCAAAAATAATGGCAGTTTGGAATTCATTACCTGCGCAATTGTCCAAAGAAAATAAAAAATTTACTTATCAACAAATTCAAAAAGGGGCAAGAGCAAGAGAATATGAAAACGCAATAGAGTGGTTAGTTTTAACGGGACTAGTGCATAAAGTAAATCGAATTACTAAACCAAATTTACCTTTATTGTCCTATCAAGATAATAATTTCAAGTTATATTTATTGGATACGGGATTGCTATCGGCATTGTCAATGCTCGATGCACAAACAATTATCAACGGCGATAAAATTTTTTCAGAATTCAAAGGAGCTTTAACCGAGCAATTTGTTTTGCAAGAATTAAAAAACAATCCACAACTTCCAATTGCGTATTGGGCTGCTAAAAATGCAATGGCAGAGCTTGATTTTGTCATTCAATATAAACAACAAGTTATTCCAATAGAAGTTAAATCAGTGCTCAATTTAAGAGCAAAAAGTCTTACCTCTTACCGCAATAAATATCAGCCAGAGCTTGCAATTCGCAGTTCGCTTGCCAACTTTGAAATCAATCAAAATTTGCATAATATTCCCTTATATGCCATCGGAAATATTTGCAATTAAATAGATATATGGGCGCATCTAAATTTAGAGTAGTTCTATTTTTTTACTTCGTCATTCTGAAACGGCGAAGGATCTGCCGACAGAGATTTTTGCCTATGACTCAAAATGACGAGTTTTTAGATACGCCATATTGCAAAATGATTTATTGCGCAAGCTCTTCAAAATAAAAACACAAAAAAAAAGCGAAAAGTTTCCCTTTCGCTTTTCAAAAAATCACCTGTTTGATTATTTATCCGTATATCTTCGGTTGATAATTAACTGCTGTTTTGGTTTATTTTTTCTTCTATTTACTTAAATTTATAACGGACTCCGATATTTCCGCTCACCCCTCTTTCTTTGCCGACAGAGCCTTTAATTCCCGCTCTGAATTCAAGTTGTTCGCCTGAATATTTATAGCCGAATTCCGCTTGACCAGATGAGCCTTTCATCGATGGAGCC
>JAFUTP010000045.1 GCA_017484165.1 Cardiobacteriaceae bacterium
CTTGCCGTCCGTCATCAGGCTGCCTGAAACAATGCGACCTTTGTCGTCCGTGATTGGATTGACATCGGCAGGGTTAAACCATTCTTTTTTGCCGTTTGCGTCTTCACGATACCAAGTGCCAGCCAGCACCATTCCTTGTGTCAGCAAGCGTTGGAACGGTTCATCAACCGCCACAATGCCCTCATCACGCATCATTTTGGTGAAGAATCGTGCATACAAAAGGTGCAAAATAGCGTGTTCAATACCGCCAATATATTGATCAACATTGCCCCAATAAGTTGCTGCTTTTTGATTAACCATACCGCCGTCAAAATCAGGCGACATATAGCGGAATTGATACCAAGACGAATCCACAAAAGTATCCATCGTATCGGTCTCTCGCCGTGCGTCTTTGCCACATTGGGGACATTGGCATTGATAAAATTCTGGCGTTTTTGCCAATGGATTGCCAGAACCGTCTGGAATTAAGTTTTCAGGCAGCCGAACAGGTAAATCCGCCTCTGGCACAGGCACATCGCCACAGGTTTCGCAATGAATAATCGGAATCGGACAGCCCCAATAGCGTTGGCGAGAAATGCCCCAATCCCGTAGGCGATATTGCGTTTGTTTTTCGCCCACACCTTTGGCTTGCAACATTTCGCACACCTGATTAAAGGCAGCCTGAAAGTTTAAGCCGTTTAATTCTTGACTATTGATATTTTCGGTATTTTCCTTATCCGCATACCAATCTTGCCAAGTTGTTGTATCAAAAGGTTTATTTTCAGGCAGCGTGCTTTTAATTACCTGTTTGATTGGCAGATGATATTTCGTAGCAAACTCAAAATCGCGTTCATCGTGTGCAGGCACAGCCATTACCGCACCGTCTCCATAGCCCCACAGCACATAGTTTGCCACCCACACAGGCACTTTTTCGCCATTCACAGGATTAATCGCAAAACGCCCAGTTGGCACGCCTTTTTTCTCCATAGTGGCTAAATCCGCTTCGGCAACGCTGCCTGATTTACATTCTTCAATAAAATCAGCCACTTCACTATTATCCAACGCCGCCGCTTTTGCCACAGGGTGTTCGGCGGCAACCGCCATATAACTTGCCCCAAACAGAGTATCAGGACGCGTGGTATAAACCTGAATATAATCAGGATAATTTTCAGGTAGCCCTTTTTTATTCTCCGCGTCTAATGCAAACCGCACCGTTGCCCCGTGCGACTTGCCAATCCAGTTTTGCTGCATTAACTTCACGCGTTCAGGCCAGTTGGGCAGTTTTTCTAAATCTGCCAATAATTCATCAGCATAGGCGGTGATTTTGAAGTAATACATTGGAATTTCGCGTTTTTCCACCAAAGCCCCTGACCGCCAGCCACGACCGTCAATCACCTGCTCATTTGCCAGCACCGTTTGATCAACAGGGTCCCAATTCACCGTGCCATTTTTGCAATAAATCAAGCCCTTTTTGAACAATTTTAAGAATAAAGCCTGCTCCCAACGATACTATTCAGGCTTACAGGTTGCCACTTCCCTTGACCAATCAATCGCAAAACCCAAACTTTTCAACTGATTTTTCATATAGTCAATGTTGGCATAAGTCCATTGAGCAGGCGTGTTGCCGCTTTTAATCGCCGCATTTTCCGCAGGCATACCAAACGAATCCCAACCCATAGGCTGCAACACATTAAAGCCCTGCATACGGCGATACCGCGAAATCACATCACCAATGGTGTAATTACGCACATGCCCCATATGCAAACGCCCAGACGGATAAGGGAACATCGACAAACAATAAAATTTCGGCTGACTTGGGTTTTCAGAAGTTTTAAACAGTTGTTTCTCAATCCATTGATTTTGTATTTGTTTTTCAACAACTTGCGGTTGATAATTTTCTTGCATTTTGAAGCCTTTTTAATGAATGAGCATATTTAAGAATTATTTTTTTCGTTCTTGAAAAAATAAGATGGGCTTGAAAGCAGCTGCCCAGCTTTGTCGCTTTTTTTTATAAAAAAGCCATTCTTTTTAATTTTTAGATATGCCCGAATTTAAGTCTGTATTTGATTAAAAAATAATTATAACCCTGCCGTTTTAGCTCTCATTATCCGTTTAGTAAGACAAACGCAATACAAATATTGCGATTATTAACATTATCCGAACAATCAATTCGTATTTAGCCTCTTTATCCGTTAAAAACGAACAATTACACTAACCGCACCATCTTCAAAAACTTTTTACGGAGAAAATTTATGTCTAACTTACTAAAACCATATACATTTAATAACGGTGTGGAAGTCAAAAACCGTCTAGTTGTTGCCCCGATGACGCATTGGTCTTCTGATGAAAACGGGCACGCAACTGATGCCGAACTCGACTTTATCCGCCCTCGTGCCAAAGGTTTCGGGATTTTTATTGCGGCAGCGACCGCGGTAAATGAACAAGCTATCGGTTTTCGGGGCGAACCGTCAGCAATTCGCGATGAAGATATACCGCATCTGAAAAAAATCGCCGATACAATTCACTCACAAAATACGCTTGCTGTCATACAATTGCATCACAGCGGTAAAGACCGTCAGCCGAATACGGGAAATAATACGGAACTTGTCGCACCATCGGCGGACAGCGTAACACAGGCTCGCGAAATGACAGTAGCGGAAATAAAACAAACCGTTGCCGATTTCGCCGCAGCTGCCAAAAGAGCGATGCAAGCTGGATTTGACGGAGTAGAAATTCACGGAGCGAATAATTATTTGCTGCAACAATTTTTATCCGCGCATCACAATCAACGCACAGATGAATACGGCGGTAGTTTGGAAAACCGTTTGCGTTTTCCGCTAGAAGTTACCGATAGTGTTATTGATGCCTGTAAAGATAATCCGCAATTTATAATTGGCTATCGTTTAACGCCCGAAGAGTCGCATGAAAAAGGTCTCACAATGGCGGACACTTTTGCCCTAGTTGAAGCTCTTGCTGAACGCGATTTGCAATATATCCACATTTCACTGCAAGGTTTTTATAACAAAGCGCGTCGCAATGCAGATGTAAATCGTAGCCGTTTAGAGCTAATCCGTGAAAAATTGCACGGTAAAAATGTAGCGTTAATAGGTGTCGGCAAACTCAATACGCCAGAAAAAGCACTCGCTGCAATCAATACGGGCTGGGTAGATTTTGTCGCAATCGGAATGGGAGTGCTTGCCAATCCTGATTTTGGCGAAAGATGCCAAACAGGCAACAGCCAAAAAATGCGCAAAATGCCAGATTTAACTCGTAGCGCAAAATTTAATCAAATGCCAGAGGCAATGCTCAATCAATTTATGAATTTTGTGCCAAAACCTCTACGGATTATTTTTAACTTTATCCGTTCATTCAGAAGCTAGTTGATAAGTCAAAAATAATTAAAAAATAATAAAAAGAGAGTAAAAATTGCCCCGTAATGGGGCAGTTTTTTTGCACAATTTATCTAGCACGATGCTTTTATACTTTCTAACACATTATTTATAAGGAATACAAATGGATAAATTAAAAATCACAGGCGGGCAAACTCTCAAAGGTGAAGTCCAAATCAGTGGAGCAAAAAATGCCGTATTACCGATTTTGGCTGCAACTTTGCTCGCGCCTGGAATTAGCATAATTGACAATGTGCCGCGCCTGCGTGATGTGAATACTTTGCTACAAGTTCTAAACGCTATCGGGGCAAAAGCGGCTTGGTCGAGCGACAATCAAGTAACCGTCGATGCCACGGAAATAAGCAATCCCACCGCACCTTATGAATTAGTCAAAACAATGCGAGCTAGCGTTTTGGTGCTCGGTCCCTTACTAGCGCGTATCGGACAGGCACGAGTTTCGCTGCCTGGCGGTTGTGCAATTGGCGCACGCCCCGTCGATCAACATATAAAAGGAATGCGCGCACTCGGTGCAAATATCGAAATCCTTGAAGGTTATATTGAAGCGAAAGCGGAAAAATTAACGGGCACACGCTTTGTAAGCGATATGGTTACGGTTACGGGGACGGAAAATCTCTTGATGGCAGCGGTTTTAGCTGACGGTGAAACCATACTCGAAAATGCTGCCTGTGAGCCCGAAGTGGTCGATTTAGCAAATATGCTCAACAAAATGGGCGCGAAAATCACAGGCATCGGCACGCCGCGGCTGGAAATTCAAGGTGTGCAACAGTTAAAGGCGGTAAATTACCGCACTCTGCCTGACCGCATCGAAGCGGGAACTTATTTAGTCGCCGCGGCAGCAACTGGTGGTGAAGTTATTTTGCGTGGCATTGCAATACAATTGCTTGAAGCTGTATGCGAAAAATTAACAGAAAGCGGCGCAGAAATCACAAGCGGCACAGAAAACGGCGTTGATTTTATTAAGCTAAAAAGTAGTGCTAAACCGCAAGCAGTCAGCATTCGCACCGCACCGTTTCCCGCTTTTCCCACCGATATGCAGGCGCAATTTATGGCTCTTAATTGCATTGCCAACGGCGCGGGAGTTATCGTCGAAAATATCTTCGAAAACCGCTTTATGCATATCCCCGAGCTTATAAGAATGGGCGCAAAAATCGAGTTTTCAGCGAATACGGCAACAACCACGGGCGGCAAACTCCGCGGCGCACCTGTAATGGCAACGGATTTACGGGCTTCCGCGGGACTAATTATTGCCGCGCTCGCTGCCGAGGGAGAAACTATCATCGACCGTATCTATCATCTCGACCGCGGTTATGAAAAAATCGAAGAAAAACTCTCTATTTTGGGTGCAAAGGTAGAAAGAATTAAAGCCAACAAATAGTCGTTCTAATTCAAAATAAGACAAGGCGGCAAGCCGAAGACAGTATCTGGAATACGGCGAGGCGAAGCCAACGCAGTATTATTTTGAAGTGGAACGACTATAAAAAATAAAGGTAAAACAGATGAAAAATAAAAACAAAGAGATAGTAATTGCATTATCAAAGGGTAGAATTTTAGAACAATCTTTACCGCTACTCGCCGAAGCTGGAATCAAGCCGCTAGAAAGCATCAAAGAAAGCCGTAAGTTAATTTTTCCCACCACTAATCCCAAAATTAAATTACTTGTCGTGCGGGCATCCGATGCACCAACTTATGTTGAATACGGTGCGGCTGATTTGGGAATTGCAGGAAAAGATGTTTTGCTCGAAGCAGAATGCAAAAATATCTTCGAATTGGTTGATTTAAAAGTCGGAAAATGCCGCCTCTGCGTCGCAAAACGCCAAGACACGGCAGAATTAGACAAAACCGCAATTCTCAAAGTTGCCAGCAAATATGTGAAATCTGCCGCACAATATTTTGCCGAACAAGGACGGCAAGTGCGCTTAATCAAACTTTACGGCTCGATGGAACTTGCGCCACTCGTTGATTTAGCCGATTGCATCGTCGATTTAGTCGATACGGGCAACACTTTGCGCGCAAATGGTTTAGAAGTGGCAGAAACAATTCGGGAAATTTCCTCACGCCTCATCGTCAATCGCGCCTCTTTCACCTTAAAACGAGAAGAATTATTACCAATTGTGCGAGCAATCGAAACTGCGGTTGAAAATAGAAAAAATTAGAAATAGCATAAAAAATATATCGTAACAGTGCAAAAATAATTATGACAGAGCAAGAAAAATTAAGATTAACAGACCTACTAAATTACCGTCGCGATTTATGGTTTTTCGCTTGGATTATCGGTTTAATCGCTTCAATTTCCTCAATTGTCTTGCTCGCACTTTCAGGATGGTTTCTCACTGCCGCTGCCGCCGCAGGAATCATCAATCTCGCAACCGCCTATGTTTTCAATTATTTAATGCCCGCAGGATTTATCCGTTTCGCGGCAATTTCCCGCACCGTCGGGCGTTACGCCGAAAGATTAGCCTCGCATTATGCAGTTTTAACTCTGCTTGCTGACTTACGAAGTAAAACTTTTGCCCGTGTAATGTCGCACAATAAATCTTCCAGCATCGAGCAAATGCAGAAATTAACTAGCGACATCGACCAACTTGATGCCCTCCCTGTTAAATTTCTACTGCCCTGCCTTTGGACATTGTCGCTATTTTTGATTATTTCTGTATTACTATTTACAGCATTTGGCGTATTTTATGCATTATTTGTCTTACTTTTTATCTTCATCGCCGCCGCAATAATTCCCTACCGAGCCATTTTGCAAGTGCTCACAATCGACGAAAATCACAGCATATTGGCAGAACAACGCCGCATTCACCTCATCCGCCCACTTGCAACTATCAGCGCACTTTTGCAATGGGGACAATGGTCAAGATTTGCAGAAATTTTCAGCAAAAGCGATAGTAAATATTCCATCAACTTTTTAATTCAACAGAAAATCAGCGGCAAAACCGTTTTATTACAACAAATATTTTTAGCAATAAGTTCAATACTCGTTTTAATTTTTGGCGCAATTTTGCTTGACAAAGAAGAAATAACGGTAGCAATGTTACTCGCAGTGTTATTAACCGTCTATGCTTACGCTGAAACCGCGCTGGCATTAGGAGCGCAAATCAATGCTTATGGTTTAAGTTTTGCAGCTTGTGCAAGAATAAATAATATGCTAGAAGATGGTAAAAAAAACAGCGTAACAGCTGAAATAAATAAAGATGAAAATTATTATAAAAACTTCGATAAGAGCAAAAAATTAGCGTTAAGAGTAGAAAATATCACCGCCAAATACGAAACAGCAATAAACGCGGCAGAAAATATCAGTTTTGAAATCAAAACAGGGGAAATTTTACTCATCACTGGTGCAAGCGGTGCGGGAAAATCTTCTCTACTTTCAGCACTAGCAGGAGAGTTAAAAATAAATAAAGGGAGTATATTTTTAAACAACGAAGAGTATAAACCAGAAGCAGCAATAAAAGATGGAATAGTAGGATTTTTAGCACAAGACATCGATATTTTTGATTTATCACTTAAAGAAAACTTAACTCTCGGCAAAAAAGATATAAGAGAGGAAAAAATCTGGGAAATTTTAGAAGCGGTAAATTTAAGCAAATGGGTAAAAAATCAGCCAGAAGGATTGAATACGCAACTCGGTGAATATGCTGCCGCAATTTCTGGAGGACAAGCGCGCAGAATAGCTCTGGCACGACTTTTACTCAATGATTATCCAATACTCATCCTCGATGAACCGTTCGCAGGATTAGATATTGATAGCCAAATCAAAATATCAAAATATCTGGAAAATAAAAATATTATTTTAATTGTGGTTAATCATCGTAATAATTATTGGAATAAGGCAAGAGTATTAAATATTTCATCAAACAGTAGCATTTAAAATAAAGAAGAAAACAAATCTGGTAACAGTTTAGTAATCATATAATAGACCCATAATAGACCCAAACCGCAGCACCAAAAACGACAGCTATCCACTCAAATGCTGACAGTTTTTTCTTTTGTCTCTCATTTTTACCATCAATATTTTTTTCTCTGCTATCTTTCATTTCTGTCTCCAATAAAAATCAATAAAGTTCAATAGACAAACACCCCGTTATCTGTCAAGATAACGGGGTTTAGTCTAGACTAAACTATTTTTTGTATTACAACGCAATATTTTATATATACAAATCCCCAATTAACCATTTCGCTTAAAATCAATTCCAAGTTTTAATTTATTGAATTGCCGTTATGAATACTCGCAAAATTCTCAC
>JAFUTP010000046.1 GCA_017484165.1 Cardiobacteriaceae bacterium
AATTAAATCCGATTGAAAAATGCTGGGCAAACCTTAAAAAATATCTTCGAAGTGTAATTCATAACTACAATACAATTGAAGAGGCAATAATGAGCTATTTTGCTTGGGAATGACTATATCAATTCATACATTCCATTTTTCAGCACAAAACAAGACTGGCAAAACGAAAAATATCTGGGAGTTGAGCAAGATTTTCATCACAATCATCCGAAGAGTTTTGAGCATCTTGCAGCAGCTGACCGTGAGCTTCATAACGGTAAATGGCAAGGCAAGGTAGCACTTGGAATATTAAAAGGTGATATTGATAATCTTGGCAGAATATTTCAAGTTGGCTTAAAGACTAATAATTTATGCAAAACTATTGCTCTATCACGGCAAGTCAATATTTTCTTCACCGTGTATTTGCCGTATTTATGCCGAAGAGAATTGTCTGACACTTACACAGTTTTTGCTGGCGGCGATGATTTTTTCCTAATCGGTCCTTGGCTCAGCATTCAAAAACTTGCGGTGCGGATGCGCAAAGAATTTAGCCGTTTTGTGGCGAATAATGAAAAAATTTCTTTCTGTGTCGGCATTAGCACTCACAAACCTAGCACGCCTGTAACTCGCTTGGCGCAAGATGCGGAAATTTCATTAGAGCGAGCCAAAACTTACCGCAACGGCGAAAAAAATGCCGTTTATCTCTTCAATCAATGTATTTCTTGGGCTGATTGGGATGAAAAAGTCCAAAAACCATTTGAAGATATCCGCCGTCTTAAAGAGCAATATTCATTAAGCACTAGTTATATTTATGGCTGCTTAACATTTTTAGATATGCGCGAAAAAGAACGAAACAGTGATGTTTGCTCCGCATTGTGGCGGTCAAGACTTGCCTACCGCACCACTAGTTTTTTAAGCGATAACCGTATTCCAGACCAAAGCAATTTCGCTTACAAAGAAATCAACTCCGTTTTTGCAACTGGCATCGAAAACAACCAGTCATTCCGTATTGCGCTTTTTAATCATTTCTACTTATTGAGAGATAAATAACCGTTTCTTTACCGAAAAAGGAAAACTTTTTATGAACTTTGAACATATTGAACTTAATCAATTAGAAGCCGAAACTTTCGGCAAAGTCGCTGAAACTTGGGCGGAAAAAATTAACCATAACAGCAAAAACAAATCCAGCCAACTGCGCAAATATTACGACGAACTGGTGATGTGGAATGACAAAGTCCAACAAACAGATGACTATGTTGGCAATGTTCCCTTTATCAAAATGATGAAGGCAAAAGTCGCATATGCCAAAGGTCGCGATTTAGTCGATGAGAATTTCCAAAAAATGTTCAACCGTATCATCGATGAAATTGAAGATAAGGAAAGTTTAAGAAATGCAAAGCTGTTTTTCGAAGCGGTTTTAGATTTCCGTAAAGCACTGGAAAACACAAAAACCGTTCATCCGCAAACAAATTGGAGATAAAAATGAAATTAGAGCAGATTGAAGTTTTAACTGGAAAAATAATTTTAGAAACAGGCTTACATATCGGTGGATCTGATGCTGAAATAAAAATCGGAGGAATTGATAACGAAGTTATTAAAAATCCGCTTAACGGTGAGCCATACATTCCTGGAAGCAGCCTAAAAGGAAAAATCCGTAGCTTAATGGAATGGAAAACTGGCGAAGTTAAAGAACAACCTTTAAGTTTCAAAGATTACAAACATACGGACAATAAAGATGCCGTCAAGGTAATATTACAACTTTTCGGTAATGCTGGTGATAACAAAGACGATGCAATGGTGAAAGAAATTGGACACAGCCGCCTCGCTTTCTGGGACTGCGCTTTAAGCCAAGAAACCCGTGATTTATTCAAGCAAAGACATTTGTCATACACCGAAAGCAAAGCAGAAAATACCATCAACCGCATTTCTGGCACGGCAGCTAATCCTCGTAACACTGAAAGAGTGCCCGCAGGCGTGAAATTCGATTTCAAAATCTCACTCAAAAAATTCACTGGCGACACGGATTTACAAACCGAGCTGTTGAAAGGCTTAAAACTACTTGAACTGGATAGTTTGGGCGGCAGCGGTAGTCGTGGTTACGGGAAAGTTAAATTCCAATTCGATAACAACGAGCTGCAAGAAAAGTTCAATCAAATCAAGCCGTTTGAGTGAAAACATACAAGCTTATCGATTAGAAATTAACCCTAAAACCGCCTTCGGGGGAAAAATTTTAGGCACAACTCTCTTTGGGCAAATTTGCTGGTCTATCGTTGAAAGATATGGTCAAAATAGGCTTGAAGAATTACTTAACGGTTATACAGAGAATAAACCGTTTTTAGTAGTATCCGATGGATTTCCTGAAAATTATCTGCCACTTCCCATACTGCCTTCCTATTTTTGGCAAGAACAGAATATAGACCGTAAAGAGCTCAAAAAACGCAAATGGCTAGCGGTAAAAAATATTTCCGAATCACCTGACAAATGGCAGCTTTTAGCGGAAAAAATCGATTTCGGTTGCGAGCAAAATCATCTACACAACTCGATTAACCGTCAAACTGCAAGCACTGGCGAGTGTCAATTTGCACCGTATCAAAGCGATGAAATTTGGTTTTCTGGCAATTTGGATATTTATTTTCTCCTTGATACCGAGAAGTTTTCCGCATCGGAATTAGAGCAAGTAATACGAGATATTAGCAATATCGGTTACGGTCGCGATGCCAGCATTGGTCTCGGTAAATTTTCTATCGAAGAGTTTGTCGAGACCGATTTATTTAGCAGATATGCACAAGGTAAAGACGCACTAACCTTGGCTTCGACTTGTCCGCAAGGGCTTGGTTTTGATGCCGATAAAAGCTTTTACCGTGTTCATACCCATTTCGGACGGCACGGAAATCTTGCAGTCCATGGCGGTAATCCTTTCAAAAAACCTGTTTTGATGGCAGAAACCGCGGCAGTTTTGCACCGTGAAGACGGTAAATGTCAGAATTTTGTCGGACAAGGTATTAGTTGTGTATCACAAATTTATCCAAATACCGTGCATCAAGGCTATGCTCCTGCTTTGTGGTTTGACTTTATTTCAGCTTGATTGAAGAGGAAATAAAATGAATAATTTCATCGAAAACTATCAAATAACTATCACCCCTCTTTGCCCAATTCATTTAGGCTCTGGTGAAGATTTTTTACCGACAAATTATCTCATCGATAATAATTTGTTGTATGAATTTGACCCATCAGAGGCAGTTTTAAATGATGCCGAACGGCAAAAATTATTACTAGTAGCTAATAGTAATGATATTCGTGATGTTTATTTATTCTTCAAAAATAATTCCCTACCGTTTAGATTATGCGCACAGAATAAAATCTAAGTAATAAATTAAGCTCGGATTACCGCAATAAACTCGGGCAAAATGTGCAAAAAAATAATAATAATTACCAGCAAAATAGAAATGGCTCAAAAAAACAATCAGTAATCAATGATTTAAGTATTGCTTGCACGGCAAAAAATTATTTTAATCATCAAGCGATTATTCCTGGTTCTGCTTTGAAAGGTTGCGTGCGAACTGCTGTGTTAGACAGTCTTCTTCCAGCTGATGCCCATAAAAAATATAAAAATGACAGAGATGAAAAAAAGCTACAACAGGACTTATTAGGCAGCTTTAATAAAGATGCGTTTAGTGCATTTAAAAGCTCAGATTTAAGCCAAAGAGATGAAAATATTCGCACTTACACCCAATATGCTTACAACTATACGAAAACAGGTCAGGATAAAACCACTAAACAAGTGCCAATTCGCTTGGAAACTATTACTCCTAATCAATATCAAGCTTTTCAGGGGGAATTAAATATTTGCGAAAAAAAAGAGGCAAAAAAACTTCCTCATATCAAAGAAATAATTAAAGCTTTGAATAAATATCACCTTAAAATTTGGAATAAAGAACTTGAATTATTACTCGAAAAAGATATTACCAATAGTAAATATCTTGAAAATATCGACAAACTTATAAGCGCACTAAATCTACAAAACAACGACAACATCGCCCTAATCCGTCTTGGCAAACTCTGCGGTGCAGAAAGTAAAACGCTCCCCGAACTTGCACAAATCAAAATTATGCAGGGCAAAGGCAAACAGCCTGTTTTTAGGAAAGAAACCACCACTATTTGGCTTACAGAAGAAAATTTACCCTTCGGTTGGGCATTGTTGGAAATCAATACAAGTCAAAATACGCAAATAATTAAAGACTATTGCGAACAAAATAATCATCTCTTGCAATATATAAATGAACTGATAAATACAGCGGATAAAAATACATTAACCCAATTCCAAAAACAAAAAGAGGAGGAAGAAAAACGACGAAGAGATAAAATTCAAAAAGCAAAAGAGGCAGAAGAAAAACAAAAACAAGAGGCAATTCGTCTTAGCAATTTAAGCGATTTTGAACGGGAAATTGAAGACTGGCAAAAAAAACTTCTATCTTGCCAAGATTTCAATAAAAGCAATGAAATTTATACCGAATTCAAAGCTTACTTTGCACAAGCGGCAGAAAAATATTCCGCTGATGAAAAGCGCAAATTAGCCGAAATATTCAGCCGTAAAAATTGCGAAAAAAATTACCCCAAAGTTATTTCAAGCAAAAGAAGTAAAGAACTTTCTCCAATTTTAGCCAAATTGCGCGGAGAATAAAATTTATGGAAATTAACAAGCAAAAATTTATTGATTTTATAAAGCTTAATTTATGGTTAATCAGCATATTATTTGCAAGCATTATTGCACTATATATATTCTCTCCAATAATTATTAAATACTTCTCTGATTATGCTAACAATGTCGTAGAGCCAATTGTTATTTGGGTGGAATTTTTAACCATAATTTACGCTTGGTGTCTTTATTATCGGAGGCAACAAAAGATTAAAATAATCCTTGAAATTGATAATAAAAATTATGTTCTGCCAGTTTCTATACTCCGTATGCACTTCACTCGCAGCGAATTATTAGGAATTTTGCAAATATATAACCGCAAAGATACAAACAACGCTACATTTGAAATCCAGCACTTGGCGACTGATAATTTTTTTGCTGATTTACAACTTGTGCAGCTAGGGAAAAATCAGGAAATAAGAATTCCTATCACTAAAAATGATAACTACCGTTACAAGCTAAAAAATGAACCCGTTCAAGCTTCCTGAATTTTTGCCGCTTGCGAGGTATCGTTTTGTGTTTAATTTATATGACGATTTAATACTTCCGCCCTATTCTACATCAACCTTGCGTGGCATTTTCGGACATTCTCTGCGCAAAATTGCCTGTATGACCAAGCAAAAAACTTGCGAAAATTGTCCTTTGATTGCCACCTGTCCCTATATTCGCATTTTTGCCAATACGGAAAATGCCGCACTCAATGCCTCGCAAAAAAATACTCCGCCACAAGCTTACATCATCGAGGCGGAATTTAATGGCAAACGATTTTATCAACAAGGGAAAAATTATTCCTTCGACATTGTTTTAATCGGTAATATTTCTAATCATTTAGCTCTAATTGCATTTGCTTTTAACCAAGCTTTTCACCGCGGTGTCGGTAAAAATAAAAGCCGTGGAAATCTCATCAATATTCAACACGAAATTAACGGTATTTGGCAAGATATTTATATTGAAGGCAAAATTAGCGAACACCAGGCGGTTATAAAATTACCTGAAATTTATAATAAAAATCAACATTTACATTTTGAAACCCCAGTTCGCTTGCAGGAAAAAGGCAAAATTTTAGGCAAAGATAATATAAATGCTACTTCATTATTAAAGCAATTATTACGGCGATTTTCCACTTTAATGCGGCTTTACATAACTGAACTTGATTTTCAATATCAGGACTTAATCGATAAAGCAGAAGTTATCACTGCAAAATCCGAAAATTTATCTTGGTTTGATTGGGCTCGCTATTCCAACCGTCAGCAGCAAGAAATGAAATTAGGCGGTGTGCTCGGTGATTTTTATTTTTATGATTTACCGTCAGAATTTTCCCAAATTATCTATCTCGGACAATATTTTCATATCGGAAAAGAAACCGTTTTTGGCTTGGGAAAATATTCCCTTAAAGATATCGAATAAGCAAAACTTTGGATTTTCCATATCTAAAACTTTTGATTTTCCGTATGTTATACTTTTGTTTTTCCATATCTAAAACTTTTGATTTTCCGTGTGTTATACTTTTGTTTTTCCATATATAAAACTTTTGATTTTCCGTATGTTATACTTTGGATTTTCCATATCTAAAACTTTGGATTTTCCGAAATTATGACAATAAATCGTTTAGCAGCAGCTGCTATGTTGCGATTAGCAGCACAATTTCCAGCTATTGGTATTACAGGTCCGAGGCAAACGGGCAAATCGACAATTGCTCGCAGTGTTTTTCCTGATAAAAAATATGTAACTTTTGACGACAAAAATCTGCGTGATTTTGCCTCTTCCAATCCTAATGATTTTGTTGCTGCTTTTCCTGACGGTGCAATTTTTGATGAAGCGCAAAAAGTTCCCGAAATTTTTGATGCCTTAAAACTGCATATTGATGCGGGGAATTGGACTCCTGGCAAGTTTATTTTGACTGGTTCAAGCCAATTTCGTTTGAAAAAAAATATGTCAGATTCTATGGCAGGTCGTGTTGCTTTTTTGACCCTTTTGCCGTTTTCTATGGGTGAGTTAGCAGGAGAAAATTTACTCTCTTCTATGCCATATTTGCAGATTTTACAAGGAAATTATCCCCCTCTTTATGATAAAACCAAGCAATTTATCGCAGCTGATTGGTATCAAAATTATATTGAATCATATATTGAAAAAGATGTTAATGATTTAATAAATCCGAGCAATTCGGCAACTTTTAAGAAATTTATTCAAATTTGTGCAATTTATAGCGGACAGATGTTGTCGATGGAAAATATCGCCAAAGAGCTAGGAATTTCCGCTCCAACGGTGAAATCTTGGTTATCGATTTTGGAAAATTCTTACATCATTCATTTTTTATATCCGCACAGCAATAATCTCGGCAAAAGCATTGTTAAAACTGCGAAAATGTATTTCATTGACACAGGACTTCTTTGCCACTTATTAAAAATCCAAACAGTAGAAGATTTATTACTTAGCCGTTATAAAGGAGCAATCGTCGAAACTTTCGCCATCGCCGAATTATTAAAACAACGACTCAATCAAGGCAAAAAAACCGATCTTTATTTTTTCCGTGATAAATACGGATTTGAAGTTGATGCCCTTGCTGACTGGGAAACTCCCTTCGCAATTGAAATCAAAAGCACGAGTCAAACGGAAAATAAGATGTCTGCTAATGTCCGTAAATATGCCAAACTTGCGGAAAATAAAGTAAATACCGCGGTATTTTATTTAGGAACTTTAACTTTAACTATAAATAATAATTTATATCTAGCTTGGAAAGATTGGGCAAATTTTGCCAATATCGCAGAAAAGCGCATCTAAATTTAGGGTTAGTTATATTTTTTACCCTCGTCATCCTGAGCAGCGCGAAGGATCTGCCGATAGAGATTTTTCGCCTACGGCTCAAAATGACGATTTTTTAGACAGACCAAGAAAATATTGATAAGTAATAAAAAAACGGCTTGGAATATTCCCAAGCCGTAATACTTATAAAGAGAACTTTATGATGAAAAATATTGCAAAAAATACTATTTAACCGCGCAATTTGCACCAGTATTCGGCAAATTTTTATTCCAAGGCATTTTTGCCAAAATAACTGCCATTCCGCAAAATCCCGTAATTCCTGCGAAAGTCAATCCACAACCGACAAATAACGGAATAATGATAAACCAACGGTTAATCAAGGTGAGTAATACACCGAGCACAATCAAAGAGCCAGCCGCAATTTGCACTTGACGCATTAAGGGTAACGGCTGGCTGGCATTAAAAACCGTTTTCAGCCCTGCCGCTTTCCAAGCATTCATTCCGCCTTCCATAATGTAAGCTTCTTGCCCTGCTTGCACGAGTTTTTCCAATTGCGGCTCGGCATTTTTTGTGCGCACACCGCCAAGACAATGAAAAATCACCACTTTTGCCGCATTTATCGCGCTTTTATCCGCGGTATCAAAACTATCCGCTGGCAAATTTATCGCGCCTTCGATATATTCTCTTGCGAATTCATCACGACCACGAATATCAACCAAAATTGCACCTGCTGCGACCTTATCTTGCGCTTCTTTTGCACTAATCGTTTGCATAGAATTTCCTTGAATTTTTAATGAAAATTTGAGTATATGAAAGAGCTGTCAAGTAAATTTTATAAAACCGTTTAATTTATTTATAACTCTTTGATTTTATTGAAATTTTCCTTTATTTTTATTAGAGCTTGTCTAAAAATTTCGTCATTTTGAGCCGTAGGCAAAAAATCTCTATCAGCAGCTCCTTCGCTGTGCTCAGGATGACGATGTAAAAAAAATAAATTTAGATGCGCCCATTAGTTATTGAGTAACAAAAAAATGAAATATTTAACCGTATTTTTTCTTCTAACTTTGTCCAATATCATTATGACTTTCGCTTGGTATTGGCACATCAAGCCCTCTAACGGCAATTATTCGCTCTGGAATATCGTTCTAATCAGCTGGGGTCTTGCTTTTTTTGAATATTGCATCGTCATTCCTGCTAATCATTTCGGTGCAAATAGCGGAGTTCGCCCCTTTGAGTTAAAAATAATGCAGGAAATCATCACTCTTTTAGTCTTTACTGGCTTTGCAGTTTTATATTTGAAGGAAGAATTACGCTTAAATTATTTAATCAGCTTTATATTTATTCTCGCCGCAGTTTATTTTGCCTTCAAGCGATAAAAAGTAAATAAAAACCTAATCCAAAAACTCCGATATCGGCAAAAATATGCGCAATATATCCTGGATATAAGGAACGGTATTTGATAAATAATAAATTCCATAAAAATCCCGCCAAAAATACCGCAGAACTTGCCAAAATATTTATTTTCCAATCAACATATAAACCAAGCGCAATTGAATGATGAATAGTAAAAATAATTGCTGCAAGTATTGCTGCCGTAATTTGGGCTTGAAATATAACTTCTAGTTTTTCAAAAAAGAAATAACGGAAAATAAACTCTTCTAAAAATGAATTTATCACTGTCCAGTATAGAAAACAAGCAAGATAAATCGAAATATCGGTTAAATGAAAAGCGGATAATTTATTCTTCATTGCAGGGATATCAACGGTATTTTTTCCGAATAAATAAAAACTTCCCCAAATTGCAATGAGCATTATTATTCCGAGAATTATTCCAAAAATTACACCGTCCTTCTTAAATTTCAACACCGTTAAGCGATTTTTTTCGACAAAAACAAGCCAAATAAAAGGCAAAACAAACAGCCAAATTTTTGCCAAAATCCAAGCCAAAATACCGAAATTAGCATCTAAATTCATTCTCGCTAAAAGCACACCCACACTCGGTGCTGGCGCAAAAATGATTAAAGCAAGAATACTTAAAAAATACGCTTGAAGGTTAGTTAATTTTGACATTATTATTCCTTAAAAAATAAAAATGCCGTAAAAAACATATCTCTTTACGGCATTTTTTTACACTCTTTATAATAATTTAACGCAAAAGCATTGCAGTTTCAACTTCCACTCTTTTATCTTTTCCGAGCAACTCTTCGACTATGGTTAAAGCAAATAAAATCGCAAAAGCAGGACCTTTTCCCGTAATAATATTTCCATCAACCACAACCGCATCAGTTGAAATTTCGGCACCGTGTAAATATTTTTCAAAACTCGGATAACAAGTCGCTTTTTTACCATTCAACAAGCCAGCTTCACCGAGCACCATCGGAGCTGCACAAATAGCTGCAATTTTTTTAGCTCTTTGATTAAATTTATTTAACTCTTCTTTGAGTTCTGGATAGTCATTAAATTTAGCTGTTCCGCCTGGAATAATCAGGATATCAGCATCAGAAAAATCAACTTGATTGAATAATAAATCAGCGAGCACTTTCACCGAATGACTAGCGGTAATTTCTACCCTCCCCGTTAAAGATACGGTGTTAATTTCTACCCCAGCACGGCGCAAAATATCCACTGTTGCTAGTGCTTCAATTTCTTCAAAACCATCGGTTAAAAATAAATATGCTTTTGCCATAAATATCTCCTTGAATGAATAACAAAATAAACAAATAAAGCCTAAAATTAAAACTTGGCGACAAATTCCTCATATTTCAGCAGAAATTTATCCAACAAACGAATAACTGATGGATGAGAAATTTTGCCCTCTTCGTTCAAAATTAGATGACTTTCGCTGATATTAGCATTGAACGGCAGCACAGGCATTTCGAGTAATGATGCAATCGTGCGCAGCTGATCCGCCGCAATCGCGCCTCCCAAGCGAGAAGCAGCCGAAGAAATTATGCCGACTGCTTTTCCTGTCCAAATTCCCGCACCCCACGGTCGCGATGCAATATCAATAGCATTTTTTATCGCCGCAGTCGGTGCAGCATTGTGTTCAGGGCTAATCCAAATAAATGAAACGGCATTTTTGAGCTCATCACGAAAACGCTCATATTCGGTTGGCTGCTCGGCTAATTCGTCGAAATCACGGTCGTAGAGCGGTAATTTCGCAATCGATACCTTAAAAAGCTGCAAACTTTGCGGCGCATTTGCGATTAAATAATCCGCAATTTTCTGGCTCACACTATTTTTACTCTCACTTCCAACTAATAATGCAATTTTTTTACTCATAAAATTTTCTCCTAAAAAAATTCTTCTCCGCCGTATTTTTCTTGTAATTTCAATAACTTACAACGCACGCGACGATAAAGAATAAAAATTAAATATAAAAAATCTTGACAAACAAAATTTACTACATAAAATGCGCCGTTCTTTTGGCTACTTAGCTCAGCTGGTTAGAGCACATCACTCATAATGATGGGGTCCCCTGTTCGAGTCAGGGAGTAGCCACCAAACTCCTATTAGCTATTACCTCCTCAACGGAGGTTTTTTTTTATACTCGCTTCGCTTCAAAATAATACCCTGCGAACTTCGCGTTCGCCTCTTGAACTTAATTTTGAATTGGAATGAGCATATAACCGTTTTATTCAAAATGCTTGCGCACTGCTGCCCTGCTCTTGATTTTGGACTAAAACGACTAATCAATTTCTTCGGCATTTTCCGTATTTTTCGAGACCACACTATGGACAAAATCTTCGCCGCATTGTTTTTCAGCCTTTTAACCGCCTGTGTATCGCAAAATCCACCGAATACACCGCAAATTACGCAAAATCCACCGCTACCTGCAAATCCTACAAATAATCCGAATTTTCCAGAAAACACCGCAACACCTGCGAATTATCTCGCTTGGAAAGAAGATTTTATTAACCGTGCAATTGCGCACAATATTTCTCCCAAAACCGTGCATCAGTTGATGGATTCCGCGGTAGAAAAGCATTCAGTTTCGTCTTCGGATAAAAATCAAGCAGAATTTGTCAAAAGCATTTGGGAATATGTTGAAGGCGCGCTCTCGCAGGCACGGATAAATAACGGTCGCGCAAAACTTGCAAGCGTCAAGCAGGTTACGGCATCATCGCCAGTGCCCGCTGAAATTGTGGCAGCAATTTGGGGGATTGAATCGGGATACGGTGCGAATACTGGCAATATCAAACTCGCGGATTCGCTCGGCACTTTGGCTTACGAAGGTCGTCGCCGTAAATTTGCCGAAGAACAATTAATAGCCCTGATGCAGCTGTTGGATTCTGGTGATTTAGATTGGCAACCGCTAACTGGCTCTTGGGCTGGCGGTATGGGCGATACACAATTTATTCCCGCAACTTGGCAGCAATTCGGAGTTGATGCTAACGGAGACGGTCGCCGTAACGCGTGGACAACCAGTGATGCCCTCGCCTCCACCGCAAATTATTTAGCAAAAAGCGGCTGGATACGCGGTGTAGCACCAATTTATGAGGTGCAAATCCCACAGAAATTCGATTATTCACTCATCGGCGCGAAAAAAACTTGCGAACAATGGCGGCAGCTGGGATTAAATATTCTCGATACTTCATTTAATCCGCAGGCGGAGGCGATTCTCTGGCTACCAGCTGGCATTAACGGTCCAAAACTTTTGCAAACAAAAAACTTCTCGGTAATCAAGGTTTATAACCATTCTGATAATTACGCCTTGGCGGTATCCCTACTCGCTCGCGCAATTGGCGGAGGTTCAGCTAAATTTAATACAGACTGGCCACGGGGCGAAGGAAAACTCTCGCGCAGCCAAATTGCGCAAATCCAAACTCGCTTAACTCAACTCGGATTTGATACCAAAGGCAATGACGGTGTCGCTGGCACAAATACTCGCCGCGCATTTAGTAATTGGCAAAAAGCAAACGGTCAAATTCCCGACGGTTTTATGTCTCCTCGCAGTGCCGCCCCTTTGTTACGATAAATATGAATTTAGCAAAAGAGAAAAAGCATGTTGATGAGAAAAATATATACCCCAAAATCTATATCTACTAAAAAATAATAATTGTTGGGTTTTTTTAATATGTATTGGTGAAATTTTATCAACTTATCTAAATGATATTTATGCTGTTAGCACTTGTTTTTCAATTACTTTATGTGTATTTTTAAATGCATTTTTTCCAGCAAAAACATTTTTTATAAATCAAGACACATGTAAATAAGTGCAAAAGAAAAAATCTTCAAAGAATATTCTGTTTATAAAAGGGCATATCTAAAAATTCGTCGTTTTGAGCCATAGGCGAAAAATCTCTATCGGCAGATCCTTCGCTACGCTCAGGATGACGAGGGTAAAAAATGGAACTAACCATAAATTTGGATGCGCCCAAAACATAAAACTGTCATCAATCATTTATATTGGATAAAGACAAATTTGCTAAATGCAAATACCAAGTAGAAATTAGCGAACAATGTATAACAATGAAACCACATTGCATAATTATGATTTTTTATATTACGAAATCAAAAAATGCGGTGATGAGATTACGGAAAAAAGAATACCATTCAACCGCAAAATTCTTAAAAAATGTTGCTTTATTAAAATTTGCTAGTGTTTTTCATACGGAACAAGAAAATGGCGAATGAACTTGCTTATATTAAAACCGACAACTTATTATCTGACGCAAGATTGATTATTGAAAACGCTCGGCACAATGCGGTGCGGAGTGTGAATTTTTGTCGTGTGCAAATGTATTGGCATTTGGGTAAACGAATTTTTGAAGAAGAACAGCAAGGTAAAGAACGGGCGGATTATGGGGCGTATTTGGTTAAAACGCTGGCTGAAAAGTTGGAAAACGAATACGGTAGCGGTTTTGGAGAAAGACAATTAGAGCGAGCAAGACAGTTTTATCGGCTTTATCAAATTCCGTCCACAGTGCGGACGGAATTGAATTGGTCGCAATATAAATTGTTAATCGCCATTTCGGATTCAGACAAACGCCAATATTATGAGCTTGAAGCGGTGAATAATGCTTGGACGGCTCGTGAAACCGAACGACAAATCGCCAGCCAACTTTATGAACGCCTGTTACTGAGCAATGATAAAGAGACGCTATTAGCAACCGCACGCAAAGAAAGACAACCTGAAAGCCCTACTGAAATCATTAAAGACCCAATGATTTTGGAATTTTTAGGTTTGAAACGCAAGCCGATTTACTACGAACAAGATTTGGAACAAGCTTTAATTGAACATTTACAACAATTTTTGCTTGAACTCGGCAACGGTTTTACCTTTGTTGCACGACAAAAACGCTTGCTGATTGAAGATGATGAATTTTTTGCTGATTTAGTTTTTTACAATCGGCTTTTGCGTTGCTTTGTAGTAATCGAACTGAAAACCCATAAAATTACACACCAAGATTTGGGGCAGTTGCAAATGTATGTAAATTACTTTGACCGTTATGAAAAATTGCCTGATGAAAACCCAACGATTGGCATTTTGCTCTGCACGGCAAAAAATGATGCAATGGTTAAAATCACGCTACCTGAAAATAGTTCTAATATTTTGGCAAGTCAATATGAACTTTATTTACCTACCGAAAAATTATTAAAAGAAGAATTAGATAAATTAACCCAAGTACAAGAAAAATTTAAGGAAAATAAAGAAGATTAAACTGCAATTAAAGCCTAAAAAATTATTTATTCGATTTTGCCATCATTTCTACAATATCAAATCGCCAAATATTCATCTTATTTATATACTCATCAGCGGTAATATCAAAACCAGACATGTACTTCTTGCAATACTTTTCACAAAGTAGTTTTAATCCCAATCTTTTTTCTGCTAAATCTTCAACTAAATAAACCTTCGCCGTGCAGATTGTGCTTTCATATTTTGTTGTAAAAATACGGTTAGCAAGTGCATGCGGATTATCACTAATCGCCAGAAAATCATCATCAGAGAGTTCTGGGGTTTTATTTTCACTCACGCAAACAATTTTTAGCACTCTTCCATCTAAATATAAACGCTGTTTGCTACCACTTCTTGCACCGTGAATATAAATACTACGGTTATTTCTCGCAATTGATAAAGGGATAGAAAATATTCCCCCTACATCATCATTACAAGAAACAACCGCATAATCTGCTCTATCAATTATATCCAGTGCTTGCGCATCATCTAATAGACGATCAGCACGACGAATTTTTTTCATATTTTTTTATACTCTTTTGCTAAAAAAATCACCCTCTACGCTTGATTTTTCGTAGCTCCCATTTCAGCTGCCGCGGTGAATAAAACATCGGTAGAAGAATTCAAAGCAGTTTCTGCCGAATCTTGAATTACACCGATAATCATACCGATACCGATAACTTGTGCAGCAATTGCATTATCAATTCCAAACAAACTACATGCAAGTGGAATTAGCAAAAGCGAACCACCTGCCACACCACTTGCACCGCAAGCACAAAGCGATGCAACAACTGAAAGCAACAAACTTTCCATAAATCCGATATGCATATTTAGAGTATTTGCTGCTGCAAGTGCCATCACGGTTACGGTTACCGCTGCTCCTGCCATATTTATCGTTGCACCAAGCGGAATTGATACCGAATATGTATCAGGATTTAAGTTCAATTTTTTACATAAATCCATATTGACAGGAATATTTGCCGCCGATGAACGAGTAAAAAATGCGGTAAGACCGCTCTCCGCCAAGCATGTAAAAACTAATGGATATGGATTACGACGAATTTTCACAAACACAATCAGTGGATTTAGCACTAGCGCGACAAACAACATTGCACCGACTAATGCCATCAAAAGTATTGCATATTTACTAGCAAATTCCGAAAATGAGGTTTGCGACAAAGTTTGTGCTACAAGTCCGAATACGCCAAATGGTGCAAGCCGTATAACGATACGCACCATAAATGCTACCGCATCCGACAATTCAGCTAAAAATACTTTGGAATGATCAGACGCTTGTTTCATAGCAAAACCGACAATTGTCGCCCAAGCCAAAATGCCGATGTAATTTGCATTAGCTATCGCATTGAAGGGATTGTCGGCTAAATTCATCAATAAATTTTTCAAAACTGGCAAAACGCCATTCGGTGCACTAGATGCATCATAAGCATCAATATTAGTAAGCAGCAAAGTCGGTTTAAGTAAAAAACATGCACTTACCGCACACAATGCTGCCGCGAAAGTTCCGATTAAATATAAAATCAAAATGCCACGAATATTCGTCGGACGGTCAGAACGATGTTGTGCAATCGCCGATAAAACCAAAATAAACACCAGAACTGGTGCAACAGATTTTAAGGCTTTAACAAAAAACTCACCGAGAAAAGCAACGCTCTCCCCAGCTTCTGGCAGCAAAATTCCCAAAGCAATACCGCAAAAAATCCCAATAATTATTTGCAACATCAAATTAGTTTTGCACCATGTATCAAATAAATTTTTGAGCATAATTTCTCCCCAATAAATGCATGTTAAATAAGTTTTTGAAAGAATTCTTTGTAGCTAAAAATTTTATTCTGTTTTGATGATAACTTTTCCTGTCTTCTCAATAAATCCATATTTATCTCCTTTTAGAACAGCTGCTAATTCTTCGCTAAAATAAATATGAGAATCATACTGAACAGGCACAACTTCTTTACCTGTTTTATCAATAACACTATGTTTGTTATTTTTGCTAACATTCACCAAAGCTTCATTGTCTTTTTTATTATCCGCAAGTAAGGCATTAAAGGAATTAACAATATCATATTTTTTCATTGTATATACAATATTTTCTTCAAGCGTATTTGCATGTATTTCAGAAAGACTTGCGCTAAATAGAATAAAAATATAAAACAGTTTTTTCATATTTAAATACCTCATATTCAATGGGAGCATCTAAAAATTCAAAAAATCTTTTAGTTTCAGCTTATAACTTCCATTTGATGTCTGCAATTAACTTCGGTAAAAAAAATGTTGAAACAAATTGATAGCGAATGGAAATGTTGAAATTTAGATGCACCATATAATGAATTATGCTAAAATGCCGAACTTTGATTTGAACTGATTTTAAAAAGGCAAAAAAAATGACGAACGAACGAACGAACGAAATTATACACTAATTGAACCACTTACGCCCAAAATTTACGCTATTTTAAAAGACAGCAATTACAAACTTGATTTATTTTCATTTGGTAGCATAGAAAATTTAGAAGACAAAATCACGCAAAAGCAAGGCAAGAAAGGGGCAGAATATTTTTGCACTTGCCTAATCCGCAACAAAGAAATCAAACTCACGCCAGAAGAGATTGTCAGACAACTTTATAGTCATTCCCCAGCAAAATAGCTCATTATTGCCTCTTCAATTGTATTGTAGTTATGAATTACACTTCGGAGATATTTTTTAAGGTTTGCCCAGCATTTTTCATATTCGTTTAATTCTGGGGAGTAAGGTGGTAAAGGTAGCACTGTATGACCATATTTTTTTACCTCTTCGTGTAGTTTTTGGATTTTATGAAATGATGCGTTGT
>JAFUTP010000047.1 GCA_017484165.1 Cardiobacteriaceae bacterium
CGTATTGAACATACTGTCTTTAAGTTTGTTGCTTCGTTTATTTTGAATTAGATTTCCGCGTGGGCAACAAGTTGCCCACCCTACGGCTAAAAAGACGGAAGAGGGCGGAAATTTACGCTAAAAATAAAAATCCGCCTTTTTTACACAGCGGATTTGTTTTTGCAAATAAATACAAATAACGGAACTTGTAGGTGCAAAGTAGGATTTGCTCCCGCGCACCGCGGGTAGGTGCAAATAAGGATCGCCTGTCGCGGGTTAGCGACTTATGCTTGCGTCGTAAGCGATTGAGCCGTAGAGGACGGTTTCGGATTTTTCTGAATTTGTTTCTGTAAAAGTTGGTGGTGGGGCGATGGAGTTGTTTTGGCTAGCTTTTTTTGTGCTGCATGCGGTTAAAAGTGTAGAAAAAAATGTGAAAAAAATTGCAGTGAAAATAATTTGTTTCATTTGGACTCCATTGTTTTAGCGGTTAGTTAAAAATAATTTCGTATTGACCTTCATCGTATTCTGTTACTGCTTGCAGGCTGATTGGTGTTTTG
Source organism: Cardiobacteriaceae bacterium (assembly GCA_017484165.1). Classification (GTDB taxonomy): domain Bacteria; phylum Pseudomonadota; class Gammaproteobacteria; order Cardiobacteriales; family Cardiobacteriaceae; genus RGIG9182. The sequence goes on from JAFUTP010000047.1 coordinate 537, forward strand.
ATGAGAATTTGTAGATCGCTGAAAGTTACGCTTTCTTCTTCGCGTATATATTCGATGAGTTTGGGGTGAGCGACGATTGTGATTTGTTTGGGGCGATATTCGCGGGTTTCGTGGATTAGTTCGCGGAATAGGTCATAGACTTGGGTTTCGGCGGTTTTGATGTAACCCTGTCCTTTGCATGTTGGACAAGGCTCGCACAATGTATGACGCAGGCTTTCGCGAGTGCGCTTACGGGTCATTTCGACGATACCGAGCGGAGTTATTGAGGAAATTGTGTATTTTGCTTTATCTTTCCAGAGTGCTTGTGCAAGACAATCAACGACAACTTGACGGTGATTTTCATCCACCATATCGATGAAATCGACCATAATCATTCCGCCGAGGTTACGCAGGCGAAGCTGCCAAGCGATTGCTTTTGCGGCTTCAAGATTAGTTTTGAAAATTGTGTCTTCCTGTGAATGTTTTCCGACAAATCCGCCTGTATTGACATCAATTGTCGCCATTGCTTCGGTTTGTTCGATGATTAAATAGCCGCCAGATTTGAGATTTACTCGTTTATTTAGTGCTTTTTCGATTTCCTGATTGATGCCGTAGCGTTCAAAAATTGGAGTATCACCTTCATAAAGTTCGAGGCGACCTTCCATTTCGAGGAGAAAATTGCTGTCGAATTCCGCCATTTCTGCGAAGGTTTGCGCATCATCAACATAAACTTTGGCGACTTCTGGTGAGACAAAATCCCGTAAGACTTTTTTATACAGCGGCAGATCGCGATAGACCATCGTTCCAGGTTTTGCAATTTGATAGTTGATGAGAATGTTTTCCCAAACGCGGTAGAGATATTGCATATCGGCGCGCATTGCCCAAATTCCCGCACTGTTAATCGCCGTGCGGACGATAAATCCGCCTTGTCTGCCTTTGTGAAAATCGATGAGTAAGCTGCGTAGTTCGTTGCGTTGTTCTTCGCAGGAAATTTTTACCGATACGCCGATATCGTTTGAATTCGGTAGAAATACTAAAAATCTCGACGGTATGGAAATTTCGGTGGTAAGCCTTGCGCCTTTTGTGCCGATTGGGTCTTTGATGACTTGCACCATAATTATTTGACCTTCGTGCAAGATGTCTTGAATATGCAGTTCGCGACCTTCGCTGTTTAGGACGATATTTTTGAGATGTAAAAATCCTGCCCGTTCGATGCCGATGTCAATAAATGCTGCGTCCATTCCTGGTAAAACCCGCTGCACTTTTCCCTTATAAATATTTCCGACTAGTCCGCGACGGCGTTGGCGTTCGAGCATTAAGTCTTGCAAAATTCCGTTTTCCAAGAGGGCAACGCGGGTTTCGTAAAGGGTGTGATTGACCAAAATTTCGATAGACGGTTTGACGGTAACTGGTTTGTATGCCAGAAGTAGTGGGAGATTATTCATAGAAAAAACAACTTAAACATTTGAACTGCGCGCGATTATATTTTTGCCATATCAAAATTCGGTTTAATTCCCAGACGGCGCAATTCGCGGCAGACGGCAAAAAGCGGCAGTCCGACGACAGAATAAAAATCCCCTTGCATTTCGGCTACCAACACCGCGCCGCGTCCTTGTAGGGCATAACTTCCAGCTTTATCCAAACATTCACCGCTTTCTACATATTGCCGAAATAATTCTTCCTCGAAATCAATCATTCGCACAGCGGCGGTTATGAGTTTTGCGTTTATTTCAGTGATTTTTCCGTGAGAAATCTCGCAAATTGCAAAAGCAGAGTGGATTAAATGCTCTTTGCCAGCCATTTTTTTGAGCATTTGTAAAGCGTCTTCTTTATTTTTAGGTTTGCCGAGAATTTTTCCTTCGAATTCACCGTCGGTATCAGCAGCAAGAATTACCGCATTATTTTTATCAGTATTCAGCAATTGTTCGGCAACTGCCCGAGCTTTTTTACGGGCAAATCTCAACACGGTATCTTTTACCGTTTCACGATCGCGGGGAATTTCCGCAATATTGCTGGCAATGACTTGAAAAGAAAAACCGACTTGGGTTAAAAGTGCTGCACGACGCGCTGAATTAGAGGCGAGATATAAAACGGGAGAACTATTCATTTTTTTGAATAAAAAATAATTCGGGCTTATCCCTAATAGGTGCATCTAAATTTAGGGTTAGTTTTATTTTTACCCTCGTCATCCTGAATGTAGCGAAGGAACTGCCGAATAGAGATTTTTCGCCTACGGCTCAAAATGACGAATTTTTTGACACTACCTAGTAGATAAGCCCATGTGAAAAAAAATATAGAAAAAATCAAGAATTCATCAAATTTTCCCGCACGCGCAGCAAAAGACGGCGCAGCTGCTCTTGTTCGCTATCGGAAAAATTCTTCAAAGCAATCCTTTTACTTTCCACCGCGATTTCGTGCATATGGTTCATCAGCGGCAGAGATTTTTCGCTTAAATAAATCAGATTAGTGCGGCGGTCGCGGGGATCTTGTTTGCGGATTAAAAGACCGTCTTCTTCGAGCTTGTCGATTTGACGGGTAAGCGTCATCGGTGCTAAATCCATATATTCCGCGAGTTTGGTTTGAGAAATTCCCTCATAACGGGAAAGATATGTCAGCAATGTCCATTGGGTGCGAGTTATGCCATAAGTGCGAACGCGACGGTCGTAATAACGGTTCAAAAGACGGGTTGAATCGTGGATTAGGAAGGCAAATCCGTGGCGCAGGTCATCGATTTCTTCGCTCATTGTTTTTTCCTTTTCTTTTCAATAAGTTCTCTTTAATTTGATATGTCCAACAAACTAAATACAAAAACCAATGACCTTAAATACAAAAACTATTCTTCGCCGTCGGAGTTTTTAGCTCTTTTAGCTGCCAATCTTTTTTGAATTGCCGAAGTCGTTTTGTCTTTGGAATATGTGGATTTTTCTTCCGCGGTTGATTTTTTGCTGGCAGATTTAGCGGATTTTGCTGTTTTTTTTGCAGTTTTTCCGCCTTTTGCTGCTTTGCGTTTTGCCGCTTTATCCAAAAGTTCCAGAGCTTGTTCAGCAGTTAAAGTCATTGGATCGGTATTTTTTGGTATTGAGGCGTTAATACTACCATTTGTTACATATATACCAAATCTACCATCAAGTATTTGTAATATCTCATTTTCTGTTTTTATCTCTTTTATATATTTCTTTTTATCTTCTTCGATTTTGGCAGCGATAAGTTCCAAAGCTCTTTCGAGACTGATGTCATACGGTGATTCATCTTTGGGAATAGAGACAAATTTTTTACCGTAACGGACATAAGGTCCAAAGCGTCCCAAACTTGCGGCAACTTCTTCACCGTCAGCTGTATGCCCCAACATTCGCGGTAATTTGAACAATTCGAGAGCCTGTTCAAGCGTGATTTTTTCCCAATTTATTTCTTTGGGGATGCTGGCAAATTCTGGTTTTTTCTCATCTTCTTTACTACCGCGTTGCACGAACGGTCCGAACCTACCGATGCGCACGGAAATTGGTTTGCCAGATTTCGGGTCTGTTCCTAATTCGCGAGCCTGCATCACTTCGGCGCGTGGAATATCTTGTTTTTCCGTGAGTTGTTTAGAAAAGCTATCCCAAAATTCTCCGAGGAGATTTTTCCAATCTTTTTCACCGCGTGAGACGGCATCCAAATCGTCTTCCATTTTGGCGGTGAAGTCATATTCCACATATTTATCGAAATGCGAAGTCAAAAATCCATTGACGATTTTTCCCGTTGAAGTCGGAATGAAGCGGCGGTTTTCGAGTTCGATGTATTCACGGTCGATGAGGGTAGAAATAATCGAGGCATAAGTAGAAGGGCGACCGATACCGCGTTCTTCCAAGGATTTCACCAAACTTGCTTCGGAGTAGCGCGGTGGAGGTTGAGTGAAATGTTGTTCGTTTTCGATTTTGACTATTTCTACCGTTTCACCTTTGTTGAGTGCAGGAAGAATGCGACCTTCGTCATCATCTTCGGCAGATTTTTCGTCTTTATCTTCAAGATAAACGCTCATAAAACCAGCGAATTTGATGGTTGAGCCCGTGGCGCGAAATTGATGTGCACCGCTTGCATCAGCATTTAGCGTAACGATAACTTGCTCTAAAACCGCATTTTCCATTTGGCAGGCGATGGCTCTTTTACGGATTAAATCGTAAAGCTTGCGCTCATCCGCTCCCATCTGTGCGGATAAATCTTCTGGGGCAATTGCGACAGAAGTAGGGCGGATTGCTTCGTGCGCTTCTTGGGCGTTTTTTGCTTTGGTGGTGTATGTGCGCGGCGATTGCGGTAAGAAGTTTGCACCGTAACTATCTGAAATAAATTTACGGATATCGGCGATTGCTTCCTGCGACAAATTCACCGAGTCGGTTCGCATATATGAGATATAGCCTTGTTCGTAGAGCTTTTGTGCGGTGCGCATCGTGCGTTGCGTGGTGAAATAAAGCTTGCGTGCGGCTTCTTGTTGCAAAGTTGAAGTGGTGAAAGGCGGAGCGGGATTTCTACGGCGTTCTTTGGTTACAACCTCGGATACGGTAAGTTTGCCTTGTGCAGCGTTTTGAATTGCGGAAAGTGCCGCATCTGCCTGCTCTTGATTGCGGAAAGAAAATTGCTCAACTTTGTTGCCTTGATATTGATAAAGCGCGGCAGGAAATTGCGTATTTTTGGCAGCAAGAGCTGAAATCGTCCAATACTCTTCTTTTACGAAAGCTTCAATTTCCGCTTCCCGTTCGACAATCATTCGTAGTGCTGGGGATTGCACTCGTCCTGCGGATAAATTCGGACGCACTTTGCGCCACAGTAGCGGTGAAAGATTAAATCCGACTAAATAATCCAAGGCACGGCGCGCTTGTTGAGCATTCACTAAATCCATCGCAATATCGCGTGGCTCGGCAATTGCCGCCTGCACTGCTCGTTTGGTAATTTCGTGGAAAGCTACACGGCGAACGGTTTTATCTTTGAGTTTTCCCTTTTCGTTTAACAGTTCATACAAATGCCATGAAATTGCCTCACCTTCACGGTCAGGGTCAGTTGCGAGCCATAAGTTGTCGGCTTCTTTGAGCTTTTTTTCTATTTCGTCAATATGCTTTCTGCTACGGTCATTGACCACATAGTGCATTTTGAAATTTTCTTCTGGAACAACGGCTTTATCTTTCGCTTTCAAATCGCGGATATGACCGTAAGAAGCAAGAACTTTGTAGTCAGCACCAAGATATTTTTCGAGTGTTTTAGCTTTGGCTGGTGATTCGACGATTAGTAAATTTTTGCTCATAACTTGCCTTTTTTAAGTTGATTAACTGTTTTGTTGCTTTCCGATAAAGCCTTTATTTAATGTATAAGCGAAATTGCTAGTAAATAGCAAATTCACATTAGGGCTTGTCTAAAAATTCGTCATTTTGAGCCGTGGGCGAAAAATCTCTATCGGTAGATCCTTCGCTGCGCTCAAGATGACGAGAGTAAAAAATAGAACTCCCCCTAAATTTAGATGCGTTCATTAAAGAAACTCTTGTCTATTCAAAATCAATCCGACATTGCCACGTAATTCATTGAAATTTTGGCAACCGAGTAAAAACATTGCGGTTTGATATTCGCGTTTCCAGCGGCGGATTTTTGCCGATACTGCTTTATGCGATACCCGTGCAGCAGCAAGAAATGGTGCGGCAGAAGAGCAAATCTCCGCTCCCAAAATTACCGCTTTGACGATATCAATCCCCGAACGGATACCGCCGCTGGCGATAAACGAGCAAAAGGGAAATTCGCGGCAGGCGTGTTTTAATGCTTGCACGGTCGGAATGCCCCAATCTTGGAAGACGATACCGATGTTATCTTGCGGATCTTTACGGCGGTTATATTCAACTCGCGACCAAGAAGTGCCACCGCGTCCCGCGATATCAAACATTTCCACTCCATAGTTGTTGGCAATTTCAATATCCCGATGCGACATTCCGCAGCCTGTTTCTTTCAAGATTAGAGGTTTGCCGATTTTTTTGAGTTCCTTGGCGATTTGTCCGATTTTGGCAATTAAGCCTGAAAAATCACGGTTACCTTCGGTTTGCACCGCTTCTTGTAAGGGGTTTAAGTGAAGAAATAAAGCATTGGCATCGGCGATTTCAATTGCCCGTAAGCATTCATCCAAACCGAAACCGTAATTAAGCTGCACCGCACCGAGATTTGCAGCGATGAAAGCATTCGGGGCATATCCACGCAAAGAAAAAGACGGCAAAGCCGCCTCGTTTTCGAATGCAATTCTTTGTGAGCCAACGGCAAATCCGATACCGTGTTCTTCGCAGGCGATGGCAAGATTTTTGTTAATTCTTTGAGTTTCTTGGTCTGCGCCGCCCGTCATTGAAGCAATCAATAGTGGAAAACTAAACCGCTTATTACAAAAGATGCAACTTGTATCGATTTCGTCGTAATTTATCTCGGGAAGTGCGCGATGGGTGAGGGTGATATCGGCAAATCCGCCGCCAGAGCGCTCAATTTCTGCGTCTTTGGTGAAAGCGTCCAAATGTTCGATTTTTCTGGTGCCGATTGATTTTTCTTGTTCTGACATTTTTTGTCCTTCGTTTTTGTGGTTTTTATCTTTATGGCGTATCTAAAACTTCGTCATTTTGAGCCGTAGGCGAAAAATCTCTATCGGCATTCGCGGCTGTCAGGATGACGAGGTAAAAAATAAAACTAACCTTAAATTTAGATGCACTCTTTATTACTGTAGGGCGCATCTAAATTTTGGGTTAGTTCTATTTTTCACTCTCGTCATCCTGAGCGCAGCGAAGGATCTGTCGATAGAGATTTTTCGCCTACGGCTCAAAATGACGAATTTTTAGACAGCCCCTGTATTGATTTGTATGAATTTATATTATTTTTGTATTGTAAATTTATGTCTCATCTGGTTTTTAGACATTCAAAGTGATGGAAGAACAGCAACATATTTTCACGGTTACAGAAATAAATTCCTTGGCGGGAGAAGTTCTCAAAGCTGGTTTGCGGCAATTTTTGGTTGAAGGGGAAATTTCGAATTTATATCAATCCGCGGCAGGGCATTTTTATTTCACGATAAAAGATGAGCATTCGGCGGTAGCTTGCGTATTTTTTCGAATGGCTGCGGCAAATTGCCAATTAGAAAACGGCAAATTAGAAAACGGTTTGAAGGTTATTGTTAGTGCTAATTGCGATATTTACGCACCGCGTGGCACATTTCAGCTGCAAATTTCTAAATTATTCGAAGTGGGACATGGGGCGTTGGAGCGTGAATTCCGTGCGCGCCTCGAACGCCTGCATAAAGATGGCATAACAAATCCCAATCGCAAAAGAAATATTCCCGAAATGCCTGCCAAAATCGGTTTAATTTCCTCTCCGACGGCGGCTGCGGTGCGCGATGTGCTCATTACCTTAAAACGCCGTAATCCCAGCGCGGAAGTGATTTTGTATCCCTGTTTAGTGCAGGGTAAAACCGCGCCCGAACAAATTTTGCAAGCTCTGGCACGGGCAAATCGCCGTCGGGAATGCGATGTTTTGCTGCTAGTGCGCGGCGGCGGTAGTTTGGAAGATTTATGGGCGTTTAACGATGAAAAACTCGCCAGAGCGGTGGCAGCAAGCGATATTCCGACCGTCTCTGGTGTCGGGCATGAAATTGATGTAACTCTGATTGATTTTGCGGTTGATTGCCGTACAGCGACACCGACGGCGGCGGCGGAAAAAGTAAGCCCAGATTTATTTCGGCAATTGCAAATATTTGATACCAAACATCAGGAATTATTGGAAGAATTCGCCGATTTTCTTTTAGCAGAACAACAGAATTTAGCCCGCATCAAACAAGATATCGAACGGTTTAGTCCGCATAAGAGCTTTGCGCATTTACGGCAAAAACTCGACGATGTGGAAAGGCGTTTGAATATGACAATTTCTAGTCAAATGTCAGAAAAAATAATGCAGTTGAATTACATTGCACGGCGTTTAGATGTAGAAAAATTGCAGGCAACGGTAAAACAAGAGCAGGGAAAAATTGGGGAAATTGCGCATCATCTTGATTTTTGTATGACAAATAACTTGCAATCAGAAGAGCGGATGTTTCGGGCAAATGCCGAACGCCTCGAAGCTTTAAGCCCGCTTAAAGTGCTCTCTCGCGGTTATTCAATCGTGCAAAACGCTGGCGGTAAGGTAATCAAAAAGCCAACGGATACCGAAGTTGGTGAGTTTTTGACTATCACAATGCAGCAAAAACAAAGCATTTATTGTCAAGTGGTTGAACTTAATTCTTAAACTGTTGATGGTAAAAAATATATCTCTTGCTTTTTATTTTTTATACTCTTTTTGTAATTTTTATAAGTGCTTTTAGAAAATATTTATTACTGAAAACCGCGGTGAATACAATTGCTTTACCGCATAGTTACACATTTGTTTAGGGCGTATCTGAATTTAGGTTAGTTTTTTTACCCTCCTCTTCTTGAGCGCAGCGAAGGATCTGCTAATAGAGATTTTTCGCCTACGGCTCAAAATGACGAATTTTTAGACAAGCCCGTTTAGAGAATTTTTTTAAGGAAAAACAATGGAATTACAAGCTCACTATTCCCTCATTGCTGATTTATTTCAAAGAGCAGAGGCTTTACGGAGGTATCTTTGACTACGACCTGAAAAGGGAAAAGCTCGAAGAAATTACTCGCGAACTAGCCCAAGACGGAATTTGGAATGATGCCGCTGCCGCTGCCAAGTTAAATCAGGAAAAAACTCTTTTAGAAGAAGTTGTCGGAAATTTAGACACAATCGCTCAAAGCCTCGCCGATAGCCGTGATTTGCTCGAACTTGCCGAAAGCGAAAACGATGAAGCAACGGTTAATTCGGTTATCGAAGATTTGGCACTGACACAGAAAAAAGTCGAAGATTTGGAATTTCGCCGTATGTTTTCAGGCGAACTTGATGTAAGTAATGCGTTTTTGGATATTCAAGCCGGCTCTGGCGGCACGGAAGCGCAAGATTGGGCTTCGATGCTACTGCGAATGTATTTACGCTGGGGTGAGGCACAGGGCTTCAAAACCGAACTTATCGAAGAATCCGCAGGCGATGTCGCGGGAATTAAATCTGCCACCATTCAATTTACTGGTCCTTATGCTTACGGCTGGTTGCGCACGGAAACGGGCGTGCATCGCTTGGTTAGAAAATCACCGTTTGATAGCGGAAATCGTCGTCATACCAGCTTCGCTGCCGTTTTTGTATCGCCTGAAATTGATGACAACATCGAAGTAGAAATCAATCCTGCCGATTTGCGCATCGATGTTTATCGGGCATCGGGCGCGGGCGGTCAGCATGTAAATAGAACTGAATCAGCAGTGCGGATAACTCATATGCCGTCGGGAATCGTGGTGCAATCGCAGAGCCAGCGCAGTCAGCATCAAAATAAAGATACTTGTATGAAACAACTGCGCGCCAAACTTTATGAAATGGAATTGCAAAAACGAAATGCGGCAAATCAGGCGGTAGAAGATTCCAAATCTGATATCGGTTGGGGAAGCCAAATTCGTTCCTATGTTTTGGATAGCCAAAGAATTAAAGATTTACGCACGGGCTATGAAACTTCCAATACGCAAGCTGTGCTCGATGGCGGCTTAAATGAATTTATTAAAGAAAGTTTGAAGCAGGCGGTTTAAAAGAACCGTTAAAACGAATAGGGCGTATCTATAAATTTATTTTTTTACCCTCGTCATCCTGAGCGAAGCGAAGGATCTGCCGATAGAGATTTTTTTGGACACGCCCAATAAAAACAAGGTTAGAACAATGACAGATATCAACAACGAACAAAATCAATCCACTGGGCAAGACGCAAAACAAGAAAATCATCTCATCGCGGAAAGACGGCAGAAGCTCGCGCAAATCCGTGTTGAGGCGCGGGAAAACGGAACTGTTGCTTTCCCCAATGACATTAAACCGACAGCAAACTGCCAAGCAATTCTGGAAAAATTTCAGGAAATTAGCGACAACGAGGAGCTCAAAAGCGCGGGCGATTTCACTTTGTGCGGAAGGATGATGGCAAAGCGGGTTATGGGTAAAGCTTCATTTACGCATATTCAAGACGGTAGCGGTGAAAGATTGCAGGCTTATATCGCCCGTGATGAGCTTCCCGAAGGCGCATACGCCAAATTCAAAGCATTTGATATCGGCGATATCGTGGCAATTAGCGGCTATTTATTCCGCACCAAAACGGGCGAACTTTCCATTCACGCGAAAAATATCCGTCTTCTGACGAAATCACTGCGCCCACTTCCCGAAAAATTCCACGGCTTAACCGACCAAGAAACCCGTTATCGGCAACGGTATGTGGATTTAATTATGAATAAGGACAGCCGTAATGTGTTTGTCTTACGAAGCAAGATTGTTGCATTTATTCGTCGTTATTTTGAAAACTTGGATTTTCTGGAAGTCGAAACGCCGATGATGCACCCAATTCCAGGTGGCGCAAATGCCCGACCATTTATCACTCATCACAACGCCTTGGATAATGATTTATATCTGCGCATTGCTCCCGAACTTTACTTAAAACGCTTGGTCGTCGGTGGATTGGAGCGAGTTTTTGAAATTAACCGCAATTTCCGTAACGAGGGAATTGACACGCGGCACAATCCAGAATTTACCTCTTTGGAGTTTTATCAAGCCTATGCGAACTATCAGGACTTGATGGATTTGACCGAGGATTTATTACAAAAATGTGCAATTGAAGTGCTAGGTAACACAGAAATTGAATATCAGGGCACAAAAATCAATTTTGCGGAAAAATTTACGCGGATTTCGATGCACGATGCGGTGCAAAAATTTATTCCCGATGCGGCAGAAATTTTGAACGATGCCGCGGCAATGCGGGAATTTATCGGGCAAAAATACAAAATCAATTGCGGTCAGGAAGAAAATTGCGGAAAACTACTCAACATTCTTTTCGAGGAAGGAGTAGAAGGAGAGCTTATTCAACCGACTTTCATTACCGAATATCCGTCGATTGTTTCGCCGCTTTCCCGCCGTAGCGATAAAAATCCTGAAATTACCGACCGTTTTGAATTGTTCATTGCAGGGCGCGAAATTGCTAACGGCTTTTCGGAATTAAACGATGCCGAAGATCAAGCCGAACGCTTCCAAGCGCAAGTTATGGAAAAAGAAGCGGGCGATGATGAAGCGATGTTCTATGACGCGGACTTTATCCGTGCTTTGGAATATGCAATGCCACCGACGGCGGGTGAGGGTATCGGTATCGACCGTTTGATTATGCTGTTGTCTAATTCGGCTTCAATTCGCGATGTGCTGCTCTTCCCACAATTGAAAAATATTGCCGAGAGGTGATAATTGCGGTAAATGTTTGTATTCTGAAACTGGAAAAGAGGGGGAGTAATTCCCCTCTTGGAGAGGAACGCTCTCATTGTGGGACAAAAGTCCCACTTTCCCTTTAATTGTTTAGATGTTTATGTATTACTTTGCAAAAATGGAAGAAGCAAGCGACGGAAGAACGGTATCTTTTCGTGATATTCCAGAAGCAATTACTTGCGGAAAAACATTAGAAGAAGCAAAATTTATGACAGAAGATGCACTACTTACCGCCATCGAGTTTTACTTTGAAGACAATAAATTTATTCCCTATCCTTCTCAACCGAATGAAGCTGAAATTGCGCTGTATTTCCCTGACGGTGCTTATTCCAAAGTGCTTTTACACAATGCTTTATTGAAAAAAAATATCAGTGAAGTGCAGCTTGCAAATGTAATCGACGCGAGCTCTTTTGAAATTCAGGGAATATTGGATATCTGTCAATTAACCAAAATTGATGTGGTCGGAAAAGCCTTAAACGCTATCGGTAAAAACTTATGTATGAGTGTTGCATAAAAATATTTCACTAATGAACAACAAGATTATTTATCAACCGAAAGCAGTTAAACAGCTGCGAAAAATACCTGAAAACTGCTTCATTCGTCGCAAGATAGAAGATTTGAAAGATTTTCCAAACTGTCGAAATGTGAAGTCGCTAGTTAGTGGTGAATATGATTACAGATTAAGAGTAGGTCATTATCGAGTATTGTTCAATTTCGATGGCGTTATCAACATCATTAGTATTGAAGAAATAAGGAGAAGAAATGAGCGGACTTACTAATTACCAAATAATCAACAATGTAAATGGGTATCCAGAATTTGTTGTTATTCCTTATGATGAATTTAATAAGTTTGTGAATAAGGTAAATCTAGAAACCGCTATTCCTTCGGAAGTTGTTAATTTTGCTCTCGATAACAATTGTTCTGCTTTGCGTTCTTGGCGGAAATATTTAGGAATAGATAAAAATAAAATTGCTCAACAATTGCAATTAGATATAACCGAATATGAATTATTAGAGGCAAAAGAAACACTAAATATTGAGCAAAGAGTGCAATTGGCGGAAATCTTAAATATAAATTCCGAACAACTGGATTTTTAATAACTAAAAACTTTTTTAACGGAGATACAAAACAATGAATAAATTCAAAAAATCCCTTTTAACCGCCTTAATTTTTGCGGGATTAAATCTGACGGCGCATTCAGAAAAATTTCAGCTGCCGCCATCTGATGTTGATTTAGTTGGAATGGTGCGGCAAGTGCCTGCTCCGCATGAAAAGACTTTGTATGAAATCGGTCGGGAATACGGTGTTGGTTACGACGCGATGAAAAATGCTAATCCGAATGTCGATATGCAGCTGCCAAATCCTGACGGTTCGGATGTCAAAGTGCTAGTGCCGACGCGTTACATTCTGCCGAATAATGTTCCTCGCGACGGTATCGTGATAAATCTCCCTGAAATGCGCCTTTATTACTTCCCGCCTGATAAGCAATCGGTTTATGTTTTTGCTGTCGGTATCGGTCGGGAAGATTGGGCATCGCCAGTCGGTGTGCATAAGATTACCGCTAAAACCCCTAATCCGACTTGGACACCGCCTGCTTCAATTCGTGCCGAACACGCGGCAAAAGGCGATATTCTTCCAGCGGTAGTTCCAGCAGGACCTGATAATCCCTTGGGGTTGTTTGCGATGCGGCTTTCAGCGCAAGGTTATTTATTACACGGAACTGATAAACCTGATGGTGTCGGTATGCGGGTGTCGCACGGTTGTATTCGTATGTATCCCGAAGGTATCGAAGAATTATTCCAAATGGCAACGGTTGGCACGAAGGTAACCATCATCAAGCAGGAAATGAAAATCGGAATGTATGGCGATGAACTTTATCTGGAATATCACCCACCGATTTCCGAAGACAATATTTCACCTGAAACCGCAATGCACCGCGCTATCGAACGAGTGCATCAGGAAGCCGCAAAACACGGTTGGACGGTCGAGGAAGATTTAATCCGTGCGGTAGTTAATGAGGCAAGCGGAATGCCAGTTGCGGTTTCATATAGCACGGGTGTAAATGCACCAGCGGGAAATAGTCCTATGCAGGAAAATGCGCCCATCAATCAGCCGAATGAAACAATTCCAAAGCTGGAAAGTGCCGATGACGGAGAAAATCTTGCTCATACAGAATTGCCATAAAGCGCGTGTCTAAAAAATCGTCATTTTGAGCCGCAGGCGAAAAATCTCTATCAGCAGATCCTTCGCTGTGCTCAGAATGACGAGGGTAAAAAATAGAACTACCCTGATTTTAGAAACGCCCATAAAGCCTAATTATTTGTTCTACTGTTTAGTAAAGCACTCATCACAGAAATGAGTGCTTTTTTTTTTTTTTTTTGTTTTTATCAGGTTGCAAGACTATAATGTTGCAAGCCAGCTGCAAAGCTGGACTTATCCGTTAATCAACTTTCGAGGGACAATCTGATGAATAAATTCTCATTTTTTTTTTAACTTGCGCGCTAGCGGCTAATTTTGCAGTTGCCGAAGATATCAATATCGGCACAGGTTCAAAATCAGGCACTTACTATCCAATTGGTGATGCAATTTGCAAGTTAGTAAATAAAGGCTTGAAATGTTCGGTAAATGCAACTGGTGGCTCGGTTGATAATGTCAATAAGGTCACTAACAATGAGTTGGATTTTGCTATTGCGCAAAATGATGTTTTGTATGACAAAGCAAACGCTAACGGTTCTTTTAAGGACGATGCAAATTCAGATTTGCGTGCAGTTGTATCGCTTTATCCCGAACTTTTGACACTGGTTGTAGCAAAGGAAAGAGGAATTAAGACCTACAAGGATTTAGTTGGCAAAAATATCAATCTCGGCAATCCTGGTAGCGGTAATGAAGTAACGGCGAAAATGGTGCTCAAAGCATACAAAATCGATCCCGAGAAACTAGGAAATAAGAAGGGCGACTTAGATATTCAAAAAGCTAGTGCGGCATTGAGAAAAAAAGAAATTGACGGATATTTTTTCGTCGCTGGACATCCGAATAGAAATATCACAAGAGTGGCAAACACCATTGCTATCGATTTAATCTCTATCGACAATGAACAGATGAAAGAGCTTTTAGAGAAATATCCTTATTTTGTCAAAGGTCTGCTTCCTGCAAACATTATGTATCAGGGAGTTAATCACGATACCCAGACTATTGGTGTGAAAGCGGTTTTATTTACCCATAAAAACCAAGATGATGAAAGCGTCAAAATCCTTCTGAAATCTATTTTGGATAATTTTGATGAATACAAAAGCTTAAATTCCGCTCTTCGTTCAGTTACCAAAGAATCTCTGATAGAGGGAATGTCATTACCTTTGCACCCAGCAGCAGAGCAAGTATTCAAGGAAGCGGGAATTATTAAGGAAGAGAAGAGTAAATAGGTAATTTTTGATTTGTTAAGTTAAATTGCAAAATAAACAAGCGGCAAGAGTTTTTACCCTCTTGCCGTTTTTTTATTCATAATTCTCTTAAAAAATCTCATCTCTTCCTCATTATTTTCTTCTATCTTTTATTTTATAAACACATCTCTTACCGTTAAAAATCAACCGAATAGGCAATAAAAAACCTCCCTGTTTGGGAGGTTATGGGGGATTGTTGTGTGGGTCAGTGGATACCCCGTCTATGCGAATGCA
>JAFUTP010000048.1 GCA_017484165.1 Cardiobacteriaceae bacterium
TGGACAATAATTAAAAGCAATCGGAGGAATATTTAATCTCGGTTGGCAATAGTAAAAAAGCTAAAAAACTGCGAAAAAAATAGTAAGAAGAGTGAAAAAATTGTCTTTTATTGTAAATATAGTTTTATTTAATTATGGAAACATAAAAGAAGCGGCAAGAGGGTAAAAACTCTTGCCGTTTATCTTTTCTGCAATTTAACTTACAAATCAAAAATTCAATGCTTTATTTATAATTTATATTTTATTCTTCTTCATCATCTTCAAAGTTGAACACAGTTTTTTTCGTTTTCAAATTGGCATCAAAGGGCAAACCTTCCTCCAAAACCGAACGGGATAAAAACATTCGGACTGCGGTGGGTAAATCCAGACCGATTTGCTCATAAATTTCCGTTGCTTCCTGTTTCAAATCTGCATCAACTCGCACTTGTAATAAAACTGTCGACATTTGTCTTCTCCGAAATGTATAAGATAATTTAAGTATTTTATATTATTTTTGTATGTAAATCAAATACACACAGATATACGGACAAAAAATAGCGGCTAAAAAAGCCGCTAAAAATCTATCTACCCACGAAAAATCAATCAACTACGAAGTGGCACGCGGCTCTTCAAACAATCATTGACCAGTTGCGGACCGCGATAAATCAAACCAGTGAAAACTTGCACCAAATCCGCACCAGCTTCCAAGCGATCCAAATAATCTTGCGCGCTCATCACACCGCCCGATGCAATCAAAGGAATATCAGGCAGACGCGAACGAACGATGCGAATCATATCCAAGGCACGGTAACGCAGCGGCGCGCCAGACAATCCGCCGCGCTCTTCAGACATCGGACTATCTGCAATTTCCGCCTTATTCACCGTCGAATTCGAAGCGATAACGCCGTCGATATTTTGTTCCTTGATGCAATCCAAAATTGTCTCAAGCTCTTCTTCGGTGGAATCTGGCGACAATTTCACCACCAGCGGGGTATATTTTCCGTCGCGCTGCTCGCATTGCCGCTGGGTCATTTTTACCGCGAAAAGCAAATCGGATAAATATTCCTTACCGAACAAATCGCGAATACCTGGCGAATTCGGGCTGGAAATATTTATTGTGATGTAGTCGGCGTAACGGGTCGCGGTTTCGATGCAATATTTGTAATCTTTGGCAGCGTTTTCATTGGAAGTCGCAGTATTTTTACCGACATTGATACCGATAACCGCCCGCACATTGTGCTTAATCGCCGCAACTTCATTCACCAAAGAATTGATACCGTTGTTATTAAATCCCATTCGGTTGATAACCGCCTCATATTCAGGCAGGCGGAACATTCTGGGCTTGGCGTTACCTGGTTGCGGTTTAGGGGTCGCAGTGCCTACTTCAACAAAACCAAATCCCATACGGTCAAACGCTGGTATTGCAACTCCGTTTTTATCCAGCCCCGCAGCCAAGCCAAGACGGTTCGGAAAAGAAATCCCCATCACCGTTACGGGTTCTTCAATCACCGTGCGCGGAATTATGTAAGGCATTTTTTGCAGCATTGACATTGTGCGAGTGTGAGTTTTTTCCGCGTCGATTTTGAACAGTAGCGGTTTCAACATCGGATAAAGGTCTAGAAACATTTGGCATTCCTTGATTTATTTGTGTAAAAACTCGATTTTAACAATAATTTAATAAATTCTTTCAATAAACCGACAGACCCAACTATGAAACAAAACGATTTTTTGCAAAATTGGCGCAAAAAAGCTCTTGACAAACTAAAAAATCAAGGTCGAGATGAATATTTACTAGAAATTCAGCTACTTATTGAACATTGCACGGGAATAAATTCCGCAAAACAACTTTGGTTTGATAAAGAATTAAATAATGCAGAATTAGAACGCTTAAATTATTCACTACAAGAATTACTTAATAACAAACCGCTTGCCTATATTTTGGGCGAAAAAGATTTTTACGACATCAAACTGCATGTTAATCAAAATTGCCTTATTCCTCGCCCTGAAACCGAATTGTTGGTGGATACGGTTTTGGCTTTAACTAATAAGAATAAGGTCGTTAATATTGCAGATTTAGGAACGGGTTCAGGAGCAATTGCCATCACGCTTGCCAAACATTTACCGCATTCACAAATCACCGCAATTGACATTTCCGTGCCAGCTCTTGAAATTGCAAGCCGAAATGCTCAATTGAACGGCATTTCGAATATCAGCTTTCATCTCGGAAATTGGAATGATAATTTGAGCGATGAATTCGATTTTATCGTTTCCAACCCGCCTTACATCGCCGAAGACGACCCGCATTTGGCAAATTTAAGCTTTGAACCACAGCAAGCTTTGATTGCTAAAAATAACGGTTTTGCCGATATTTTTTATTTAATCGATAATTGCACTCTTAACCTAAAAAAAGACAGCTATTTGATTATTGAGCACGGTTATGAGCAAGGGCAGGAAATTAGAAAATATGCTGAAAATAACGGTAATTATTACAACATTAAAACTCTACGCGATTTAGCAAATAATGAAAGAATAACTTTAATGCAGAAGAAATAAAGCACGATATAAAAACCGTGCATTATATTTAAGAAATTATCGATTTTTACAAACCTTCCTGTGATAGAGCTGCTTTTACTCCTTCATCTTCTGCCATTATGGCAACAAATGCAGTTAAATTGGAATATTCGCTAATATCTAATTGCAATGCTTTACACCAACCGAGAATTACAAATAAATAAGCATCTGCAACCGATTTTTTATCCGCTAAAAAATCTCTATCTTGCATTTGATTATTTACCGTATTCAATAAATTTTTTATCCGTGTACTTGCATTATTTTTCAACTCTTGCAGAGCATTTTCACTAGTTACAAACTTTTGCGGAGCAAATAATGGCACAAATGCCGTATGCAAATCGGAATTACAAAAAGCAAGCCATTTCATAACTTTCGCTTTACCTTTAATATCAGAACTTGCAAATAAATTAGCCGCTGGAAATTTATCATCTAAATACTTCAAAATTGCCACATTTTGAGTGAGCACAAAATCATCATCAACTAAACAAGGAACATTCATCATTGGGTTAATTTTTTCATACTCTTCGCTTTTTAATTTTGCCCTGATATTCTCAATTTCATAACTTGATTTTGTCCATTCAAGTGCAATATGACAGGTTAATGAACAAGCAGCTGGTAAATAATAAAGTTTCATTTTATTTCTCCTAGATTTTAAGTTAAAAAAACACCACTGTTGTAGAAAAAACTATACACTGTTGTCGCTATTTTGTAATATTTTTTTTGCAGCCATCACCCCCCAATAATTCGCCTCTTCGAAGATAGAATAACCTGATAAATCACTATGAGCGAAAAAAATTCTTGAATGATGATTTCTTAAATTGATTAAAGTTTGATTAGTCAGATAACCTGGCAAAGGCGAGCACATCGCATGTCCGCGAATGGCGATATCAACATACTCAACACAATTCCAAAATCTCTTACCATAGACCTTAATCAAATCCTTGGAAGCTATATGTAATAATCTTGTTTTACTGATGCTTTTCAATTTTTTGCGCATTTCAATTGCAGGCAATTGATTTAGAGCTGAATATGAAGTCAAAATAGCCTTTTTTGGCTTGGCGGTAAATATCTCCTGATGACGGGAATAAACAAAGCCCAGCGCATCACTACCGTAAATCACATTATCCCAACTCATCGCCGTATTTTTCTGCTCTTTTGGAAAACGATTTAAGACAAAATTACTCACCAACCAAGGGCTATAAACAGGTAAATTAAGCTCTTCATTTATTCCTACTTTTGCATATTTATAAAACTCATTTATCACATATTTTGCAACCATTAACGGCATCGCAGAAATCACCTGTTCTGCCTGAATTAAAATACTCTTTTGCGTTTTTGGATTTATTAATACAACTTCAACAAAATCTTCCTTTTCCCTTACCTCTAACGCCGCAAAATTTATACTCTTTGGCTTATTTATTGCATTATTCAATAAAATATCATCTTTTATCTCTACAAATTCAATATATTCTCTTAATTTTTCCGCGATATAAGATAAACCACCGTTCCAAGTTAAAACACTATCTAATTCATTATTTCTCGCCGCAAAATAATGCAAACCTGCAAAAGCCGATATTTCATTTATTCCCCTACCGTAATCATCACGGCAACAATAATCCAAATACCATTTTAAGCTGAAAGAGTAGTATTTTTCCCGCTTTAACCATTCCTTAAACGATATATCATCTAATTCAAGATAATCATTATCCGCCGCCATCTCCGCAATCGGAATAGAGAAAATTTTGCGCTTATCTTTGCCGTATAAACCTTTGATTTTATTGATAAATTCAAAAAATCTTACCGTATCCTTATCCAATTCTGGCAAAAATCCCTCCTGCCATTTTTGCTTATAAAAAAGCCTTTCAGCAGGGCTATGAACTAAATCAATTTCACGGTAAGTTGGAGTTTTGTTATTTTTACCCTCTTCTAGTATTTTTAAGTCCTCTAACATTTCTCGGACAAAAACACTCTCTTGCGATGGTAAGGCTAAATAATGTGCTGCCGAAGGAGCGGTTAAATCTTCATAATTAAAGCTAGCATTGTTGCCATTTTTTTCAAAACCTTCTGCCAAAATAAAGTCGGTAAAATTATTTTTCTTCAAATACCAAGCAGCACTTAAACCAGCCCCACCGCTACCTAAAATTAAAACCTTACATTTATATTTAGCACTTATTTCTACCAGTTCTTTTTTACGGGTCAAATGCCCAAATGGCAAACCTGGATAATGAATATTAACTTTCGGTGTCGGAGTATAAAAATGCTTACGATAACCGTAAGACAACAAACTAATATTTGCCGCGGTTAAAGCCCCAAGTTTTAATAATTTTCTTCTTTGCATTTTTATACCGTTGTCTTTTTATTTTTATACTGTCAGCGTAAAATTTCTCGCCAGTCTTCTTCAAAATATCGCACTAGCACCTGATTATTTAGATGATTAGCTTTTACCTCTCGCTCTTGCATGTCAGGAGAAAAATAAAACATATTTCGAATTATTTCAGGACTTAAAAAATCAGCTTTAATTTGTAAATCATCAGCAAAATTTAATGCATTATTTTCACCCGCCAAAATAAAGCCCCATTCTCCAAAAGACGGCACATAAATATGATATGGATTAACTTTTAAGTTAGCCTCTTTTAATGTTTTTACTACACACCAAAAGGCATTTGGAGCAAAATAAGGACTAGTTGATTGCACAACTATTTTCCCCTCTTCATTCAAATGATTTTTCATTAAACGGTAAATTGGCACGGAATATAATTTTCCCAATGAAAAATTAGATGGGTCAGGAAAATCAACAATAATTACATCAAACTTATCTTTACTAGCTTCTAGATATTTAACTGCATCTTTATTTATAATTTCTAATTTATTATTATTCAGGGAATTTCGGTTTAATTTAGTCAAAAAATCAGCCGATGCAAACAAATCGGTCATTTCTTTATCTAAATCAACCAAAACTATTTTTTCCACCTGTGCATACTTCAAAACTTCTCTGGCTGCAAGACCATCCCCCCCACCTAAAATTAACACTCTTCTTGCATTTTTATTTAGCTCCATTGCAGGAAAAACTAATGCCTCGTGGTATCTTTTTTCATCTCTACTAGAAAATTGAAGATTACCGTTAATATAAAGACGCACATCTTGCTTATATTTAGTTAAAACTAATCTTTGATAGGGAGTGGTTTTAGCATAAACAACAGGGTCGCCGAAATAATATGCCTCGGCTTTAATCATTATCTTATTTGCCGCTATAAAACTCATAATTAGAATTATCAAAACTATATAAGATTTTCGCACTATACTGCGATATTTTTCCAACTCTTGTGCAAATATTTTTGCAGTGGTGATAGCAATTAAAACATTAAATATTCCGAATAAAATCGCACTTCTTGCCATTCCGAGTTTTGGGGCAAAAAATAAGGGGAATAAGATTGAAACAATTAAAGCCCCGACATAATCAAAAGTAAGCACATCAGAAACCACCTCTTTGAACTCTTTTTTTCTACTGTTTAGTATCCGCATTACTAATGGAATTTCCATTCCGACTATTATTCCCGTAATAACCACTAATGCGAATAATAAAGAACGAAACGGAGCAGCAGCAAAACCAAAGGCAACGAATAAAAATAAAGCTGATAAACCACCGACAATTCCAACTAATAATTCAATCTCAATAAAAGACTTTAATAATTTACTATCGGTTATATATTTTGCTACTTGTGCTCCTATTCCCATTGAAAATAAATACAAGCCAATCACCAGCGAAAACTGCAAAATACTATCTCCCAGCAAATAACTAGCTAATGCTGCCATTATCAATTCATAAGCTAATCCGCAACTTGCAAGAACAAAAACAGAAAGCAATAAAACTTGGTTGATTGATAACCTTTTAATTATGTTAATTACGGCAAATTTCTGCAAGATTTTATTCATACTCTTTCCTGTTTCTACTGGATATTTTTTGCTATTATATGGGCAATTTTTTTACATTGTTCATCTTAAATTTTAGGCTTTTAATATGGAAACAATCAATACTACCATTTCACTTTCGCAATACTTAATTTACTTATCCTATATGTTTTTAGGAATTATTCTGACCATTTTATTTGCTTGTATTTATTTATTTGCAACTCCTGTAAAAGAATTACGCTTAATAAAAACAGGAAATTCAGCTTGTGCCATATCTTTTGGCGGTGCGGTTTGCGGTTTCGCTATAACCATCGGTTCAAGTTTAATGCACAGCATTGGCTTGATTGATTTCGCTATTTGGGCTGCAATTGCCACTCTTATGCAATTATTAGTTTATTTTTCCATTTCTAAAATAGTTTCTGATGCTTCAAAAGAATTAGCAGCAAATAATATTGCCGTTGGCATACTATTAGCATTTTTTTCTGTATCTATCGGAATAATAAATGCCACCTGTTTGACTTAATTTTTTACACTATTACCGATATTTTGGAAAGATAAAATGATTTTTTTTCATACCTCTTGCCCTTCTTGCGGAGCACCTATTGAGACTCATTGCGCTAATTCAGTGAGTTTAGTTTGCTCATTTTGTCAATCAACAATTGCATTAAACGGCAATGAGGCGGAAGTTTTATCAAAATCATCTGCCGTTTTTCAAAATTTCAGCCCCTTACAAATCGGCACCAGCGGTTTTTATAACAAGCAAAAATTCACCATTTACGGTCGCATTCAAATTCAATATTCAGCAGGCTTTTGGAATGAATGGTATTGCGTTTTTGACGATGGAAACACCGCTTGGTTATCCGAAAGTAATGATGGTTTTGTATTTGTTCATAATGCAATCAGTGAAGCAATTTCTAGCTTTGAAGAATGCATCGTAGGTTATAGCAGTGTTATCTATACAGCACAGAATTTTATTCTTGTTGATAAAAGAGAAATTCACAACTCTTATATTAAATTTGAAGGTGAAATCCCCTATAAATTAGACGCTAATTCAACCCAAAAATATACCGATTGGAGATGTAGAAATTTCTTCCTAACGGTTGATTATTCAAAAGACAGTAAAAAGCCTGATTTTTTCTTTGGAACATCGGTCAATCTTGATGAATTAAAGCTGGAAAACACCCGTGATGAAGCACAAATCATCGACACCGCATTTAGCTTAAAACAAGCTTATCAAAGCGATAATTGCCCGCACTGTTCAGGCATAATTAGATGGCCGAAGAACAGGGGAATAAATCATATTATTTGTGAATATTGCCGTTCAAAAATAGAATTAACGGAAAATAAGCTTAATTTAATCTCTGATAGTTATCGTAAGAATTCCTCATTTGATAACCTACATTCCTTAAAATTAGGAATGACCGCAAATTATTTGAACTATTCTTGGCAAATAATTGGTCTGGTTTGCAAAAATGAGTTAGAACCAGACAGCAATAAAATTTGGGGTGTTTGGGTAGAATATTTACTCTATTGCCCAGAAAAAGGCTTTTTATGGATTACTGAAAATAATCTTTCTGAATGGACAATTTCAGAAACTCTTGATACTTGGCCTGAATGTGTAATTAAAGGGGATAAAATAATCCCTAGTAGATATAAATTGCTTGCAGAATATGTCGGTGAAGTGGCTTATGCTTTTGGGGCTTTTTATTGGCAAATAAAAGAAAAAGATAGAACCGCATATTCCGACTTCTCTTATAACCGAGAAAAGATATCTATCGAGCAAACTTTTTCTGAAATTGCAATTAGCAAACAAATCAAGATTAGCAAAAAAGAAGTTGCCAAAATCTTCAATATCAAAGAAAGTGAATTATCAAAAAACATTTCCAAATTAGTTTTTGATGATGAAGATGAAAAACAAGGCTTCTTTTTCTCTTTATTTGACAAGTTCTTTGAATACATATTTCAAGTCTTATTCTATATCTTCATATTTATATTATTCCTACTCATCATATTAAGTGAAGAAAACGATGATGACCGCAGTTTCTCTGGTGGATACACGGGCAGTTCTCACACAAGTCATCTTTCTTCGCATAAATAAGTATTTATCTTTATGGACTTATCAGAAACTCTCATTAAAGACCGCCATCAACTTCTACGGCTTCAAAAAAACATCAAAGAACGGCGCAAAAATAAGCTTGCAACATCTAACCTTGAACGGCAATTTCAGGAACTTTTCAGCAAAAGCAAAGAAGAGTATCAACATCGAGCTTCAAATATTCCCCGACCGTCATATCAAGCAGCAATTGCAAATAATTTACCGATTTATCAGGAAAAAGAACGGATATTACAAGCCTTATCCAATAACCAAGTAGTTGTAATAAGTGCCGATACTGGCTCGGGCAAAACCACGCAACTTCCGCAATTTTTACTGGAACTTGGTTTTGGCGCGCGCGGAATAATTGCTCATACGCAACCGAGACGAATTGCAGCGCGGACAGTTGCAGCGCGAATTGCCGAAGAATTGCAAGTTGAACTTGGTGGTTTGGTTGGCTATCAAGTGCGTTTTGAGGAAAATTTTTCCGAACACACCGCAATCAAGCTGATGACCGACGGAATTTTGCTTGCGGAAATTCTCTCTGACCCGTATTTGTCGCAATATGAAGTCATCATCATCGACGAGGCACATGAGCGCAGTTTAAATATCGACTTTCTGCTCGGCTATTTGCACAAAATCCGCATCCGCCGTCCTGACCTCAAAATCATCATTACATCGGCGACGATTGACGCAGATAAATTCGCCAAGCATTTTGATGCCGTGCATATTTGCGTTTCTGGCAAGACATTCCCCGTGGAAATTCGTTACCGTCCGCCATCAACCGATGATGAGGAAAACTCGCTCATCTCCGCCGTTTTGGAGCTTGATAGTGAAGACCGCTTCGGCGACATTTTGATTTTTCTCGCAACCGAGCGCGAAATTCGCGAAACCGCCGAGCTGCTCCGTAAATCAGAAATCAAGCGGGAAATTTTGCCGCTCTTCGGGCGACTTTCTCTTGCCGCGCAGCAAGCGGTTTTTTATCCCAAAAACGAGCCGCGCATTGTGCTTGCAACCAATGTTGCGGAAACTTCCATCACCGTGCCGCGGATTAAATTCGTAATTGATACGGGCACGGCGCGGATTAGCCGTTATTCTGCCAAAAGTAAAACTCAACGCTTACCGATTGAGACAATATCCAAAGCACAAGCTAATCAGCGTGCTGGGCGTTGCGGGCGGCTCTCGGCTGGCATTTGCATTCGTCTTTATTCACAAGAAGATTTTTTATCCCGCCCTGATTTCACCGAAGCGGAAATTTTGCGCACCAATCTGGCTGCGGTAATTCTCAAAATGCTGGTGCTCAAACTCGGTGATATTGCGGATTTTCCCTTTATTGATAAACCTGAAACGCGGCAAATCAACGATGGTTACCGACTTTTGTATGAATTAAAAGCGGTGGATAAGGAAAATCGTCTCACTCGCGACGGTCGCAGAATGTCGCAAATGCCGCTTGACCCGCGCTATTTGCGCATTTTGCTCGACGGGGAAAAATTAGGCGTATTGCAGGAAGTTCTGATTATTTGCGCCGCTCTTTCTTTGCAAGATCCGCGAGAGCGACCGTTCGGACAAGAACAGCAAGCAACGCAAAAGCATTTGGAATTTGCAGACAGCACGAGCGATTTCCAAACATTTCTCAATTTATTCGTGCAATACCGCCGTGTGCGGCGCGATTTTTCTGGCAATAAAACCACAAACTGGTGTCGAAAATATTTTTTAAATCCTGCCCGAATGCGCGAATGGAGCGAGCTCGTTAATCAACTGCTGCGCGAGCTGCGGGCGATGAAATTTCGCATCAATGAATTTTTACCTGCACAAAATCAAATTACAGAACATCCCGATATTGCGACGGGAAGTCGCGGCAGCCTTGGTTTTCAAAACCCTAATCTCACCCAAATTCATCGTGCGCTATTCGGCGGATTTTTGGATAACGCTGGGCTCTGGGACGAAAAAAACCGCGAATATCTCGGCACACGCAACCGTAAATTCAGCATTTTTCCCGCAAGCACAATCGCTAAAAAGCGTCCGCAAGCCATCATCGCCGCAAGCATCATCGAAACCAGCAAAACTTACGCGCACAGCTGCACGCAAATTGAACTCGCCGAACTCGAAAATGCCGCATCACACTTGACTAAAAGCAATTTTTCTAATCCGCATTGGTCGAAAAAACAGGGCTCGGTTGTTTGTGAAGAGACGGTTCTGCTCTACGGTTTACCGCTGGTCTCGGGGAGAAAACGGCAATTTGGCAGGATAAATCCAGAACTTGCCCGCGAAATTTTCATCCGCGAAGCACTGCTCACAGGCGAAATCAACACGCGCCTCAAAGTTATTCAGGAAAATTTGGCACTCATCCGCAAATTGGAAAGCATCGAAGAAAAAACCCGCACCCGCGGAATTTTGTGCGACGAAGAGAAAATTTTTAAGTTTTATGACGAGCGTCTTCCTGAAAATATTTGCTCGGTAGTAGCACTCGAAAAATGGGGAAAAAATCCCGAAAACGCCGAGCGCATCCAGCTTTATGAAGAAGATTTAAGCGAGGAAAAAAACTCAAAAGCCGCACAATTTCCTGAATTTATCCACATAAAAAACCAGAAATTCCGCCTGCAATACAGTTTTAATCCTGGTGCAGATGATGACGGCATCAGCCTAGTTTTACCGCTAGCCGCTCTTAATTCCGTTAGAGCACAGGATTTCGAATTTCTAATTCCCGCTCTGCTGCCCGAAAAAATCGCTGCCCTGATGCGCAGTTTGCCGAAACTTTTCCGCCGCCAACTTGTGCCCATTCCTGAATTTGCGCTCGCCATTGCCGAGAGAATTTTGGATAACAAAAACAATGACCCGCTTACGGAGCAAATCGCTTGTGCCATCAAGGAAATGAAGGGGATAAATATTCCCGCAAATGAGTTTTGTGAAGACAAAATCGAGGCGCATCTCAAATTTAATTTCCGCCTAACTGACAAAGGAAAAACTCTTGCCGAAAGCCGTGATTTAGCCGCTCTACAAACAAAATTCGGCGAAAAAGCAAGAGAAAAATTTACTCAAAACCTCGAAGAGAGCGCAGAATCTTGGCAGGAAATGGAAATTTCCGACTGGCTTTGGGAAGAACTTCCAAAAAGCATAAAAATCCGCCAAACCCTTGCCTATCCAGCAATTAGCGCGGAAGGCGACAAAATTTATCTGCGCATCATCGAAAATTCCGAGAAAGCGCAAGCCATCCATCAAAACGGCTTGGTCGCGCTTTTGAATAAAAAGCTTGCGGATAAAGTCAAATTTCTTCAAAAAAATCTCCCTCAAGCGCAAACTTCTGCCCTCCTCTACCGTAAATTTTCCGCAAACAGCAATTATCAAAACGAGTTGATAGGGGCGATTATCAGGGCAATTTTGAGGGAAAATTTCAGCGATATTCGCAAGCGCAACGACCTGCAAAAAACCCTCGAAATCACCAACGCCGAGCTAATTAACAGATGCAATAAAACGGCAGAAATACTCGCCAAAATCCTCTCTCTTGCCTCAAATATCGAAAACAATTTGCGCAAGATGACAAAAAACGCAAGCCACGACGACTTACAACGGCAATTTCAGGAACTGATTTACCCTAATTTCATCGCCAGAACGGATATTCAAAAATTCGGCGATATCGAAAGATATTTACGCGGCATCGAACTGCGAATAAAAAAAATCCAACTCGACCCTTTCAAAGAAGCAAAACGACTTTTGGAAATTAACAAAATCCTGCAAATATTCGATAAAAAATCACAAGACTTAACACCAACGGTCAAAGAAGAAATTGCTTTTTTAATTCAGGAATATCGTCTGCAAATTTTTGCCCAAGAAATCGGCACAAGAGTGAAGGTTTCAGAAAACATCTTGATGAAATATTTTGAGTAAAACAATCGCACCGTTATTTTGAACCGCAGGGTAGAAATCATTGCACAGCAAAATAATCGTCATTTTGAGCGCAGCGAAAAATCTATCGACAGATCCTTCGCTTCGCTCAGGATGACGGCAGCAGTGTTTGGCGGTTTTACCGTCAGCCGTTAGCGAAAAATCTCACCGTAACCGTCATTTTGAGCGTAGCGAAAAATCTCACCATCGCCGTCATTTTGAGCCGCAGGCGAA
>JAFUTP010000049.1 GCA_017484165.1 Cardiobacteriaceae bacterium
CTACACGAAGAGGTAAAAAAATATGGTCATACAGTGCTACCTTTACCGCCTTACTCCCCTGAATTAAATCCGATTGAAAAATGTTGGGCAAACCTTAAAAAATATCTCCGAAGTGTAATTCATAACTACAATACAATTGAAAAGGCAATAATAAGCTATTTTGCTGGGGAATGACTATATTTTTACAAAAGAGCTAAAAAATGCCGCAAATTCGCGGCGAGTTTCAGAGGAAAAACAAAATAAATATCAAACTTACGGCTTACTTCGGTCTAACTGCCACAACTTTACCGTCTTCCAACTGCCAAATAAGCATATCTGCTAATTTAACTACTGCTGTGGCGCGACTGCCGCCAATTTTGTATGAACCGAGCAGTGCTCCCGTAGTCGCATCTAGCCAAAAAAGTGTTCCTTGGTTATCAACTACGGCGAGTTTGCCACCAGAGACAATTTCTGGTTCCGAGAGATGATGTCCGATAAGTTTGTTATTACGCCAAACTTCGTGTCCGTCCTGCTGTGCAAGCGCGACAACCACATCTTTTTCCCCGACGAGATAAACATTTTGCTCGTCCAAGGCAAAATTTTTCAGAGTTGAAACTTTGCTATTTTCCCAAGCCATTCCGCCCTGTCCTCCTAAATCAACCGCATACATTCGGTTTTGATAGGAACTGGCAAACATTCTGCCCTGATTAATTTTCGGAGTAGCGTTCTGGTCGATAATTTTGCCGACAACGCTAGACGAACCGCTAGTTTTCAAATTTTCTTTGGCAAGCGCAAGACCGTTCTTTTGATCCAGCACCACAAATTCACCGTTATCGCCCGTAATCACCACAATTCCGCCTTCGACAATTGCTGATGCCGTGCCCTGCATTGAAAGTAGCGAGCTATTTCCTTGATATTTCCACAAAACAGTGCCATCGTTCGGATTAAATGCCACAACTTCCGCCCCCGCGGTATATGCAACCAAAATCCCGTCGCCAAGAGTGGCAGGCGCAAGCATTATGGAATCCAGTTGCGCACGCCAAACTTCCTTACCGTTAGCGGCGGAAATTGCGAGCAGCTCACCATTTTTTGTGCCGACGAATGCAAGTCCGCCTTCCACGGTCAAGCCTGCCGAAAGTTTATTTTTCAATTTGACTTTCAATTCCTGCTTACCAGTGTCGGCGTTAATAGCGGTAAAAACACCGTCTTTGGAAATTGCATAAATTTTTCCGTCGCTATACGCGGGCTGAAAGGCAAATTGTTTTTCACCTTTACCTACGCTGGTTTTCCAAACTATTTGTGTGCCGACATCTTTAACTTTTGCGACCTTGCTTGCTTTCGGATAATTATTTTTTCCCGCAACTCCACCGCAACCTGCAAGCAGCACTGAAATTAAACAGAGAGCAATAATTTTTTTCATTATTTAGCCCCCTCTTCGCTTTTCTCTTCTACCGCTGGCTCTACCGCTTTATCTTCTACCGCTGGCTCTGCCGCTTTATCTTCTACCGCTGCCTCTACCGCTTTCGCATCAGTTTTATTTTGCGTCGTTTCGGTCGTGAAATTCTCCTCTGCTGCAAGAATATCAACCGTCATCGACAAAATCGGGGAAGCAGAATCTTGCGCAGCTTTACGGTAAAAAGCGAGTGCTGCGGTTTTTTTACCTTGTAGATACAGACTATCACCGCGCAGAAGATTGATTTGCGAGGCATACATCGATTTTGCTAAATCATTCATCAGCAAATCGGCGCGTGCGTAATCACCATCAGCGACTTTCTGTTTTGCCAACTGCCATTTCGCGGTATGCGCCACGACTTCATCCTGCGCTTTGCTCGCTTTTTCCCAAGCAGCAATGGCTTTTTGATTTTCTTGCTTATCAAGATAAACGCTCGCAATCAACATCGCCGCAATATTGCCCTGCTCCGTGTTGTCGTTTTGCAGTTTTTGCTGGTAAGTCAAAATTGCCTTATCCGCATCGCCGCTGTTTATTGCATCAACCATTTGCTCCAAAATGTAGTTGAGTTGCGAGTTGCTGCGATGTTTATGGTCATTCCAATAATCAATTCCGAACAAAACCGCTAGTGCCAGCACAATTCCCAAAATTATCGACGGCAAATAGTGGCGTATCCATTCGCGGACGATTTCTCCCATTTCTTCGTTTGAGCGTTCAATCATTTGTAATTTCCTTGTATTACGGTGTAGTGCTAGTAATTAGCTGGCAAAGTTGTTCGAATGAAAGCAATTTTTGCTCGCCTGTTTGTAAATTTTTGTATGTAGTTTGATTGGCAGAAACTTCCGCTTCACCAAAAATCAAAACCGCAGAAGCCGAAACCATATCCGCCTTGCGCAATTGTTTTTTCAGAGCTTGAAATTGATTGTGGCAAATTACCGCAAGTTCAGGAAATTTTGCCCGTAAATCACGAGCCCATTTGATGGCGGTTATTTGCTCTTTTTCACTAGTCGCCAAGATGTAAAAATCCGCTTGCTTATCCGTCGTCGGCGCAATTTTTTCTTTAAGTAAAGAAATACGGTCAATGCCGAAAGCAAAGCCAGCCGCAGGAGTAGGTTTTCCGCCCAACTCTTCTACTAATCCGTTATAGCGACCGCCTGCGCAAATTGTGCCCTGTGCTCCGAGTTCGCCAGTCGTCCATTCAAAAACGCTGTGGCAGTAATAATCCAAACCTCTAACCAAACACGGATTTATTACATATTTAATCTCTAATGCTTCAAGATATCCACGCAAATCTTCAAAATGCTTTTGAGATTCCGCTCCCAAAAAATCGCTCAAATTCGGAGCAGAGCGCAAAATTTCCTGGGTTTTTGCATCTTTGCTATCCAAAATACGCAGCGGATTGGTAGTTAATCTGCGCTTACTGTCTGTATCTAAATCGTTTTCGTATCGGCTTAAATATTCCCGCAAAGCCGCAATAAATTGCACTCTTTCCGCTGCAAGCCCAATCGAATTTATTTCTAAATTCACCGCCTTGCGAATTTCTAATTCCTGAAAAACCATCTCGCCAATTGCGAGCAATTCCGCATCCAAGGCGGCAGTTTCAATTCCAAAACATTCCACCGAAATTTGCTTAAATTGCCGACTGCGCCCTTCCTGCGGTCTTTCATGGCGAAACATTTCACCTTCAACAAAAAAACGAGAAACCTGCTGCAAAAGCCCGTTTTCGATAACCGCTCGCACCATTCCCGCCGTCGCTTCTGGGCGCAAGGATAGATTGTCGCCGTTACGATCTGCGAAGGAATACATTTCTTTACCGACAATATCAGTATCACCGCCAATCGAACGGGCAAAAAGCGCAGTTTTTTCCAAAATCGGCAGCTCCGCCGCCTGATAACCAAACTGCCCCAACACACGACGAATTAGCACACAAACCGCCGCTCGTTTAGTCGCAAGCGGCGGCAAAATATCGGGAAAACCACGAATAGATTGAATAATTTCAGCCATTTTTTATTTCTTTATTTGAATGCACAAGAGTTTTTAATTAGAAACGGTTGTTTCCTCTGTTTTTAAGTCAATGATGATTTCACGAAAATTATTTTTGCTCCGCAAAGCATCTATCGGCACAATTTCACCACGCAGCGTAACGGTAACAAATTCTGGTCTGGTAATGCTCACGCGATAAGGAGAACCGTTGGGACTTAAAACAAAAGTTTCATCTTTTTGCTTCAAAGTGCTCACGATAGAACGGTTGTTTTTATCGTAAACCTCCAACCAACTTCTGCCAGAAAAACTAATTACCGCAGCAGCATTAGCATCAACTGGTGCAAGAGTTTTTGATACTTGCTGCGAATTTTTCTGCAATTTTGGTCGCACAATACCGTCATCACTCTCTTTTTCTTCTTCTACTGGCTCAACTTTGGCGGATGCAGAATTTATCTCGCTAGTTTGTTCTTTCTCCTGACCAAAAAAATACATTTTTATCGGATTAGCCGTTGTGTCGTAATCAATAAACATCTTGACTTTATCCACCAACCAAGTGTCCGTTCCAAAGCTTTCTACCAGCAACAAAACACAAAGCGAGGCAGTAACAAAAACAACCGATAAACACCAAGCCTGCTTTAAGCGTAAAACTAGCCGTTCTTTTTTGCAATCCGCTGCATTAGCGACTGGCTCTTCTTCTGTTTCATAGGCGGGAATTTGCAACATATATTCATCAGCAGAAATCGAATGCAAAAGCGCAATGCAATCCATATTCAAATAACGGGCATAACGCATAATGTGATCACGAACGAAAACCGCAGCACCAATTTCACCAAAACGGTTTTCTTCAATTTTTTCCACAATTTCAACATTGAGATTGCTTTGTATCGCCGCAGTTTTGATGCTAATTCCACGCTTCATTCGCTCTGCCCGCATTTTGGCACCGATATCGTGAATATCAGCTCCCAGCGTCGCCTCAACTGCTTGAGTGTTTTGCTTGGCTTTCTGCTTATTTTGCTTTTTATTGGTTTTATGAAATAGAGACATATCGCACCTCAATTTTCTGTTTCTACCAAAAACCAACTAACCGAAAAGCGAATTTCTAACCGCTTTCATCAACATCGCTTTATTCAACAAAAATGTAATTTTCGGATAGTTATCTAGCGACAAACAACTACACATTGCAGTTGTTTGTATTTTTTATTTGTATTTCTTCGTGTTACAAGCCCAATTCTTTCGCTTGCGGACTTGTGGAAAAGCGTTTTTGCGAACGCATTATGCGGATAAAGTTTTGTTCAGCTGCTGCATCATTCAAACCACGCGCTGCCAAAATTCCCAATTTCAGAGTTTCAGGCGTAACCGCTTGATATGTGTGCAGAGTTTGGATATGTGAAAGTGCTTCACCGTAATTTCCTTGTTCAACCGCAATTTGCGCCAAAGATAAGAGGGCATCAGGAGATTTGTCATTGAGATTCAAGGATTGCTGATAAGCAGCTCTTGCACCAGCACTATTTCCTCGTTCTTTTTCACAATTTCCCTCTGCTGTTGCTGCCAGATTTTGAAATTCTGGACCTTTGGCTCGCATCGTTTCATAGAGTTTTTTCCGTTCAGCATTGCGATTGAATTTACAGAGAAATTTGGCGTAATCAAAATAACCTTGCTGATAAGTCGGGTGAGCGTTGATTAGCTTTTCATACACTTGCTCACCTGCGGCAATATTTTGCTGTGCCTCATAAACATTCGCAAGACCATGCCAAGCTTCTGGTTTTTCTGCGTTAATTTCAATTGCCCGCATCAATCTTGCTTCTGCCATTTCATAATTGCCGCTCGCGTAATACTGCGCACCCAACTGTAAATAATTTTGATATGCCTTGTCGTAATTTGTCGTCATACCAGTTGATTTTGCGACTTCGCGAGTAGTAGTTTCTTCAACCTCACCGCTCGATAACGAACAAGCAGAGAGAAATAAAACAAAGGAAATCAACACTGGTAGCTGTAATTTTTGTTGCTTTTGCATTTTTCGTTCCTTGAAATATCAATTTTTGTAAATATTTTTACTAAAAGGGCGTATCTAAAACTTCGTCATTTTGAGCCGTAGGCGAAAAATCTCTATCGGCAGATCCTTCGCTGCGCTCAGGATGACGATGTAAAAAAATAGAACTAGACATAAATTTAGATGCGCCCTCAATTCAGTCAACCGCTTACGGCAACTTTATTGGAATTCAAATTTTCCTCTCTTTTGCGCATTTTATTTTTCACATTTCCTACCAATTGACCGCAAGCTGCATCAATCTCATCACCGCGAGTTTTACGAATCGTCGTTGTCCAACCGTTTTCTGCCAAAATCCGCTGGAAACGCAGAACACTATTCTTCGACGGTTTTTGATAAGGACTTTCAGGATAGGGATTAAAAGGAATCAAATTGATTTTGCCGCCGATATTTTTAAGTAGCCGCGCTAATTCTTCCGCCTGCTCGGGACGGTCATTTACTCCCGCAAGCAGAACATATTCCCAAACAATTCCGCCGTGCTGACGGTTGTTATCAATATATTTTTGACAAGCAGCGAGTAATTCCCGTAAGCCATAACGAGCATTTATCGGCACTAGTTGATTGCGCAATTCATCATTCGGTGCGTGCAGGGAAATTGCTAGCGACACTTCGGAGCATTCGCGCAATTTTTCAATCGCTGGAACAATTCCCGAAGTCGAAATTGTTACCCGCCGTTTTGAAAGACCAAATCCGTAATCACAAAGAAAAATATCCACCGCCGTAACCACCGCAGCAAAATTCAACAACGGCTCACCCATTCCCATCAAAACAACATTACTCACCGAACGCCGACGGCTGTCTTGCACTTTTGTATCAAATTCGCCGAGCAATTTTTTGGCATACCAAACCTGCACCGCGATTTCGCCAGCGGATAAATTGCGGTTAAAACCCTGTTTTCCCGTCGAACAAAACGGGCAATCCAGCGCACAACCTGCCTGCGAAGAAATACATAAAGTTCCGCGACCATCTTCGGGAATAAACACCGTTTCGATGCTATTTCCGCAACCGTAACGAAAAAGCCATTTGCGTGTTCCGTCAAGAGAAGTTTTGTCGGAGATGATTTCAGGCAGCACAAAATGCGCCTTGGCACGGAGTTTTTCCCGCAGTGCTCTGCCAAAATCAGTCATCAAATCAAAATCAAGAATTCCAGCGTGATAAACCCATTTCATCAATTGCCGCGCACGGAAGGGTTTTTCACCAATTTTCGTAAAAAACTTTTCCAATTGCGAAAGATTTAAATCAAAGAGATTGACAGACATTTCGGTGCTTGAAATATAAAAAACACGGAATAAATAAAAAACAAGTGCTAGAAAAAATAGCACTTGTTATGACAGAAATTAACGAGAAGAAATTTCAATTTCAGAGAAGAAATAAGCGATTTCAACTTTTGCAGTTTCAGGAGCATCCGAACCATGAACCGCGTTAGCATCAATACTTTCAGCAAAATCTGCACGGATTGTGCCCTTTGCTGCTTCTTTCGGATTAGTAGCCCCCATCAATTCACGGTTTTTCGCAATGGCGTTTTCGCCTTCCAAAACTTGAATGATTACTGGACCAGAAATCATAAATTCCACTAAATCTTTGAAAAACGGTCTTTCACGATGCACGGCATAAAAACCTTCTGCTTCCGCACGGCTCAATTGCTTCATTTTTGCTGCAATGATTTTGAGACCTGCATTTTCAAAACGAGAATAAATTTGACCAATTACATTTTTTGCCACAGCATCAGGTTTGATGATTGAAAGAGTTCTTTCTTTTGACATTTGTTAGTTCTCCGTAATTTGTTTTAGAAAAAAATAAATAGATGTGAATTAAAAAAGCGCGAAATATTAACTCACGCCATTACAAAAGCGTCCCTGCAATTCCTCCAAGCGTTCTGGTGTGCCAACATCTTGCCAGTCGCCGTTAAAAATTTCGCCGTAGAGCATTTTTTTCTCCGCAAGCGAATGGAAAATCGGAGCGAGTTTGGCAGGAATTCCTTCTTCTAAATCCTGAAAAATCTGCGCCGACAACACGGACATTCCCGCAAAAGTGAAATTCTGCCCAGCTAGCACATAACCGTCGGAATAAGCAAAATCGCCTGCTGCTTTCCAAGCGGGATTTTTTACCAAGAGCAAATATGCTGAATATTCCTGATGAAAATTCCTTAAAAAATCAGCAATATCAATATCAATCCAAACATCAGCATTGACGACCAAAAACGGCTTCTGCCCCAAAAGCGGTAGAGCTTTTTTTATTCCGCCAGCGGTTTCCAAAAGTTCCTCTTCAAGGGAATACAAAATCTGCACGCCGTATTTTTTGCCGTCGCCGAGATAATCTGCAATCTGCTCTCCGAGATAATGCAAATTCACCACGATTTCTGAAATTCCCGCTCTGGCAAGGCGAAAAATTTGCCATTCAATCAGAGTTTTATCCGCAATTTTGAGCAGTGGTTTTGGAGTATTAGCGGTCAAATGCCGCATTCTGGTGCCGCGTCCTGCGGCGAGAATCATTGCTCGCACCGTTATTTTTACCGTTATCTTTAACCGTTAAGTTTTGTCCGTTTTTCCGCTAAACAATTCGTTCCAAAGCTTTACGGACAACTCCATCTAATTCCCGACATTTGCTCGCTAAAAACGGAACGGTCGCTTCCAAAGCTGCACTTTCTTCCAGAACATAATCCCAGACTAGCGGCAGATGATTGAGATAACGCGGTTTGCGGTCTTGTTTAGCTATCCGCACAAATAATCCCAAAACCTTCATATGCCGTTGCAGAGCGCAGGCATTGCAAATATTTTTCCAAGCATTGTGCGAAAGATGCGGATAGTTGCGACGGCGAAAATCATCTTCCCAAGCATCACGAGTAGTTTTTGGATAGCTGATGTAACAATCGCGAGTAATAGAAATTAAGTCGTATGCGGCACTACCCCAAAGCGCGTCTTGATAATCGATAAAAACAATTCTTTTATCTCGCGTCATCATCAAATTTTTGGAATGAAAATCGCGATAAACCAGCACTTTCGGTTGATTGTTGATGATATTTACCAAACTATCGCAATCGCGCTGAAAATATCCCCGTTCGCTTACGGATAATGGTTTCGCGAGTAAATACGGAAAAAACCAATTGTCCGCACGGGAAAATTCCTCACGAAGAATATCGCGGCTATACGGTGCAATAAACGGCTGCATATCCGCCGTTTTTGTTTGCCATTTGGCGAGTAAATCCAAAATTTCTGGCATCAGGCTCGCGCTATTTTTGGATAACGCTTCATAAACCGCAACATCACCTAAATCTTCCAACAGCAAACTTTCACCGTCTTCACTTTGCGCATAAATTTCTGCCACGGGCAACTCGCGTTCAGAGAGCATAACGGTAAGTTCGAAAAACTTTTGCACGCTTTCTGGTTGTGCGCGTCCGTCCATCAAGATAACGGTTTCTGTCTCGTCGATTTCCAAGCGGTAATATTTTCTCGTTCCTGCATCACCGACTAAACGCTTGATATTGCTAACTTGAGGGAAAGATTCATAAATAAACCCCCAAGTTTTCTGGTCTAGCACTTTGAATCTCCTGACTGTTATTTTTTATGAATAAAAATTAAGCGGGAGGAATATTTACTCCCGCAAGTTATAAATATTTTTATTTGCGCAATAAGCTGTGGATGATATCGAATGTTTTCTTGTATCCGTCAGCTTCATCACCTTTGAGCGGCACGGAATATTTGCCATTAACAATAAAGGCTGGCACACCGTCAATTCCTGATTTACCGAACAAATCTGCAGCCCGAGCAACATTTTGCTTAACTTCCAGAGAATTCCAAGCTTTATTGAATTCTTCTTCGGTTACACCGCGCGAAGTGAAGAAATTTTTCACCGCCGCATCGTTAGCCAAAAGCGCATTTTTCTTTTCCTTAAAAATAGCGTCGAAGTAATCATTAAATAATTCTTCTTTTTTCAGAAACTTCATTGTGTAAAAAGCACGAGACGGTCTTGACCAACGGTCGGATTCCAA
Source organism: Cardiobacteriaceae bacterium (assembly GCA_017484165.1). GTDB lineage: Bacteria > Pseudomonadota > Gammaproteobacteria > Cardiobacteriales > Cardiobacteriaceae > RGIG9182. The sequence continues at coordinate 9,448 of JAFUTP010000049.1, forward strand.
AGTTGCGGGAACGAGTTCAAATTCAACCCCTTCTGGAATACCTTCTTCTAACCATTTTTCGACAAATCCCCGCAATTTATTGCAATGCGGACAACCGAACCAGAAAAACTCAATAACCTTCGGTTCTTCGGTTTCTTCAATAACTACGGGAAGAGTTTCGTAATCACGATTTTCGGCATATTTAAGTTGTGCCTGCGAATTTATAGAGCAGAAAAACAAAGCAACGGCAGCAAGAGTTGCAAAAATATTGCGCTTTGAAGTTTTAGAAAAATTAAAAATCTGCATTTGAAGTTCTCCTAGATAAAATCTAAAAAATTCGATGAACGGTCAAATTTTAATAACATAAAAAGAGCTGTTGCACTAGTTAATCTTTGCATTTGACAAAAATTGTCGCAAAAATGCAAATTTTTCATTTAATTCCTATTCGAGACTGACATTTATGAAAACTGCTTTGTTTTATTTAGCCGTATTAGTTTTGTGCGCTTTATTTTTCGTGCTCGGACTTTTGAACCGCGAAACGGTCGAATTCGATTTTGTTTTAGGTAAAGAAACGCTGCCTTTAATCTTCGTGATGCTGATTTCTTTTATTTTCGGAGCATTTTTAACGCTGTTTGTTTTCGGTATCAAAGTTTGGTATTGGAAAGGACGGGCGCAAAGTTTAGAAAAAGAAATCGCAAACGACCGCCGCAGTCGCGAAAACGCCGCAGCTCGCCGCGATTTTGAACAAGATAAAAAAGCCTAAATCCAACGCATAAATAGTCATAAACAGGCTGAAATTTAATGAGTGAATGGTTTTTAATACTTCTCTTGCCAGTTGCTGCTTGGAGCGGTTGGTATGTCGCGATTCGCCGTGAAAGCAAAGACGCAAGGCTCTTGCAATCTCGCAATGCTTATTTCGAAAGCTTGACTTACTTACTCAACGATCAAACCGACCAAGCGGTTGATGCATTTTTGAATTTCAGTGCAATTGACAAGCAAACTTTTTCCAATCAACTTGCTTTGGGAACGCTATTTCGCAAACGCGGCGAATTAGACCGTGCATTGCTAATTCATAAACAACTAGGAAAAATTTTCGATTTAGAAGAAAAACAACGCAACACGGTAAATTTTGAATTAGCGGAGGATTTTCTCGCGGCTGGAATGTATCTCCAAGCGCAGGAAATCTTTGAAAATTTAATTTTTACCAATCTCGAAGCAAATCAAAAATCGCAAATCAATCAGGCTTTAATCCGAATTTATGAACGAACCGCGCAGTGGCAAAACGCCATTGATTTATTTAACAAAAACAGTCAGGAACTCGGCAAACTAAATTTAGCGCACTACTACTGCGAAATGGCGGAAATTTTCCGTAAAAACAATGAATTAACGGCTGCGAAAACCGCTCTTTCTCACGCTATCGTCGCCGACGGTTCATTGATAAGAAATTATTGGATTGCGGCTGAAATCGCGCTGGAAAACGGAGAATTTATTTCCAGTATTCACAATTACCAATCAATCGCGGAGAGAAATGCCGCATTTTTGCCTGAAATAATTCAGCCGATGCTTGCTTGTTACCAAAAAATCGAGCGCGAAGAGGAATTTTTCGACTGGATTTTTCGCCAAGAAGAACAACATAAAAATATCCGTCTAACCCTTGCCTTGTCCGATATTTTGGAACAAAATTCCCGCAAAAACGAGGCGCGCGATCTAATTCATAATCGCCTTCAAACTAGCAACAATCCGCTTTTATTAAATAAATTTCTGCAATATCAAAGCGATTTACCGCAAAATGCTCTCATCATTTCTCTTGCCAACAAAATCCGTCCCCGCACGAGTTATCAATGTCTGGAATGTGGATTTTTATTGCAAAAAATGATTTGGCATTGTCCCGCTTGTTATGCTTGGAGCAGCTTTATCCCTACACTTGAAATCAAAATTCAACATCGTTGATTGTTGAGGATTTTTTATGACCGTAGAACAAAAAAATAACCCAAAAATCATCACCGCCTGTGATTTTGCTGATATCAACACGGCAATGAGCTTGGCGGAAAAATTGTCTCCTGAAAAAACACGGCTCAAAATCGGCAAAGCAATGTTTGTCCGTTATGGAATTCATATCGTCGAAGAATTGCAAAAGCTCGGTTATGAAATTTTTCTCGATTTGAAATTTCACGATATTCCCAACACGGTTGCAGAAGCGGTTTCCGCGGCGGCAGATTTAGGAATTTGGCTGCTCACCGTGCATTCTTCTGGTGGAGCAAAAATGTTGGCTGCGGCAGCAGAAACGGCAGCAAAAAAACAAAATCCCCCTTTAATCGCGGCGGTTACCGTGCTAACTAGCTTGTCTAGCGAAGAACTTATTAGCGTCGGAATTACGGATAGTTTGCAAAATCAAGCCTTACGCCTTGCAAAACTCGCTTACAACAACGGTTGCAATGCGGTAATTTGCTCTGGATTAGAAGTTGCCGCAATCAAACAAGCAACCGACATAGAGTTTTTATGTATTACTCCTGGCATTCGTCCAGCTGGGGCAGATAAAAACGATCAAATTCGGATTGCAACGCCTGCAAGTGCAATTGCCAACGGTAGTGATTATTTAGTTATCGGTCGTCCGATTATTCAGGCGGAAGATCCAGCGGCTGCTTTGGACGCAATTTATGCCGAAATTAACGCCTCAAACAGTCCAGCTCCACAAAACTAAAACGGAAAAATCAAAATGACTGACACAAATCAAAAAACAGACAAAACCTCTGCTGGGATTTACCTTCTACCGAATTTATTTACAACGGCATCTTTGTTTTGTGGGTTTTATGCGATTTTGTCGGCAATTGATAAACACTTTTTCCTCGCGGCGATTTTGATTTTCATCGCGATGATTTTTGACGGTTGCGACGGAAGAGTTGCGCGACTCACCAACACATGCAGCGACTTCGGTGTGCAATATGACTCGCTGGCTGATTTAGTTTCTTTTGGAGTCGCACCCGCAATTTTGCTCTATCAATGGACTTTGTATCTCATCGCAAATGAACCGTTAGTTCCTTCAAAATTCGGTTGGCTTGCTGCTTTTGTCTATTGCGCTTGTGCAGCACTACGACTTGCGCGCTTTAACACTAATGTTGAAGTTACCGATAAAGCATATTTCGTCGGATTACCGTCTCCCTCTGCTGGCGGATTGATTGCGGGATTTGTCTTATTTAGCGAGCATTTTGGATTTATGCCGAAAAATTTATCGCTACTTTCAGCATTTCTGCTCATCATTTGCGGATTTTTGATGATTTGCAATTTGCCGTATTTCAGCGGAAAATCGTTAAAAATCAACAGCAAACTGCCATTTGTTTATGCGGTAATTCCTGCAATCGTGCTCGGAATTGTGTTTTTGAAACCCGCCTTGATGCTGTTTTTATTATTTTCCGCTTATGTCATTCACGCGCCGATTTTGTATTTGTGGCGCAAATTTTCTCGCCGTTCGTCTTAAATTCACCGCTTTTGATGATGAACAATTTTTCCGAAACGCAAGTTTTTGCCCTGCAATCACTCGGTTACCGCCTTTGGCATAAACGGGCGGATTTGCGTAAATTTCTCGCGAACGAACGGCATTTAGCTTCAGAAAAAGCACGGAAAGAAGCAGAAAAAAATCTCGATATCGTGCGAATTAGCTACGAGCAAGCCCAAGAGATGAAAGCTCATAATTTAGAGCGAGAAATAGAACGGCAACATCTGGCAAAACTGCATACAAACGATGTAAAAAATAATACAAATCCAATACAAAATCTCGGGCAAGAACTACCGAATTCAGCAATAAATACTCAAACAGCGGAAAAAAGCTCTTCTCTCGAAGTGCTTGCGCATCAAACTCATCACAGTTGCCGTCTGGTTTTGCATTCACAAATATTTTTTATTTACCGCCACGAACAATCACATATTTGGTGTTTTCCGAGTTTTTTCTGCGACGGAGAAGAATTCCGCCTGTTTGCCGATGGACGGGAAGAAACCTTATTTATCAAGGCTTTGAATGCGGTAAAACTCAATTTATCAGCAGACTTAATTTCCGACGCGGCAGCTTTTCGTCTGTCTATCAAAAATCGCGAGGAGATAAAAGACGGCAATCTCCCAGCCGATTTGCTCGCATATTGCCGCGACGATAAAAAACAAGTAATTTGCGTCGGCGACAGGGATTTTTTAGCAATTGTGCAAAATTTAACCCAACTAGAAATTGAGAACATTTCGCATTGCACTCACCCTGTGCTAGCTTTGCGCTACGGCGAGAAAAAACGGCAAATGTGGTGCGATTTATTGCGTATTGCGGATAAAACTAAAAATATAGTCGTTCCACTTCAAAATATACTGCGTTAGCTTCGCCTCGCCGTATTTTTATACTGTCTTCGGCTCGCTGCCTTGTCTATTTTGAATTGGAACAACTATAGCGAATAAAGTCCAACGCACTTTTTATATAACTAGTTATCAATAATAAGGAACAATAACTATGAACAAAATAACTGATTTTCATCGCAGACTAATTACCGCCGCTAGTGGAATTTTTAGCTGGCTTGCGGTTATTTTCGCTTGGTTATATTGGGAAAAAACGCTATATCTCGCGCCCTGTCCGCTTTGTATGATGCAGCGCCTAGCATTTGTTTTAGCAGGAACATTTTTTATTTTCGACGCAATCGTTTGGAATTCTGGCAAAACCATGCGCTTTTTAGCTATGCTCGGAAAATATGGCGGTATTTTCTTCGGCATAGGTCTCGCCGCACGACACATTCACATCCAAAACCTCCCCGCCGATAAAAAACCATCAGGCTGCGGTTTCGATTTTTACGCTTTAATCGAACACGACGGCTTCTTGAAAGGATTACTCCGCTCAATGCAAGGCACAGGCGACTGCGCACAAGTGGATAAATTCTTCGGTCTCGCCCTACCCGTCTGGTCGCTTATCGGCTTCGGTTTTTTAATTCTCATAGCAGTCGTATTCGGCAAACTTAAAAACTAGCTCGCGTGCGGCGACGGGCGATTCCACTTCGCACCTACCCGCGACGCATAGGTGCGGTCGGTAGCACCGACCCGCTGCGAGCGGGAGCAAATCCTACTTCGCATATATGAGTGCCGTTCTCGGTATTTATTTACAACACAAATCCGCCGTTTTATTTCGGCGGATTTTTTATTTTTACCGTCAATTCCCGCCCCTATGCCGTCATTTTGAGCGTAGCGAAAAATCTCTGCCGCGATCGTCATTTTTAGCCGTAGGGTGGGCAACTTGTTGCCCACGCTGAAATATGGTTGTTGTTGGGATTGCTCTGCTTCACGGTAAAAATGGCAACAAAACTCGTTCAGGCTACCGAAACATAAAAACCGAAAAATAACCGGGTGGGCAACACGTTGCCCACCCTACTCGTGTTTGCCGCGACCGTCATTTTGAGCGGAGCGAAAAATCTTGTCGCAACCGTCATTTTGCGCCGTAGGGTGGGCATCCTTGCCCACCAAAAGAACCGTCATTGCGAGTGAGCCGTAGGCAAAAAATCTATCGACAGATCCTTCGCTTCGCTCAGGATGACGGCAGCAGTGTTTGGCTGTTTTACCGTCAGCCGTTAGCGAAAAATCTCGCCCTTGCCGTCATTTTGAGTGCAACGAAAAATCTCTGCCGCAACCGTAATTTTTCCCGACAAGCGAAAAATTTCTTGACAGGCGGAATTTATGTTATTTATAATCGCTCTTGCTTTATTGATAAAGCGTATTTTTTAATTTGTAACA
>JAFUTP010000050.1 GCA_017484165.1 Cardiobacteriaceae bacterium
AATAATAATGATAAACTTCAAGTAGTAACAGAAGACTATCCGCTGCCAGAATCAGCAACTCCATTTGCTGAAAAATTGATGGAAAGTGTTGAAAAACTAAAATCACTTGCACCAGAGATTAAAGAATACGCAAAAGAATACGCCAAAACAATTGCTGAAAACATAACTCCGATGACTTCGGAAGACGATAAACTTTATATTGTCGATAATGTCAAGTTTATAGATAAAGTCAAGGATAAGGCTAAAACAGCTGCTATAACAGTAGTAAGTTTTACACCGATAGGGACAATTAAAGATATCAAAGAGGCAGAAGGTTTAGCCGATAAAACTTGGGCGGCAGCTGGACTAATTCCAGCAGGAAAAGCAATACAAAAAGCTGGTCAAGGCGTAAAAGCTATCGGAAGAATGTTCGGTATCGGCGGCAAGGAGAAAAAAGCTGAAAAGATAGCGAAAAATACTAAAAAGAGTGAGAAAAAATCCAAAAAACAGGCGAATAATGACGGCACGAAAAATAGCAAAAAGAGTGCAGAAAAATCGCAGAAGCAAGAAAGCACTAACAATGCTAAAAACACAGCAATAGGGGCAAAAAATAGAGAGAAGAGTGCGGGAAAAGTTGCGGATAGTCCTAAAACCCACCCCATCACTTCCGAAGGAAAAGCGAATGCGGCGACTTATCCACAGTTAAAAGAAGATTTGAAACAGCAAAATCTTGATAATATTGCTGCACAAGATCCGAGATTAGCAAAAGCCGTGCAAGGTAGCGGTAATGAAAATCCAAACTTTTCCATAGGTTCTGGAACTCGTGCAGAAGCCGATCAACTTGGGCAAATTTGGGTCGGAGATGGTGCAAAATTGAATTCAAAAGGAAATGGGTTGATAAGTGCAGACGGAACACGAGCTTATAGATTTCCAGCTGAAAAACCAAATACTCCATCAAAATATAATCCAACTGGAACACAGGCTAATTTCGAGAGTTATGAATACCAGACAATTCCTCAAACCGACAGACACGGGAACATAATAACTAATCCCGACGGAACTCCAATCTTTAAGGAAGTTAAGCCAATCACAGGTAATGGTCATCTAATTATTACTGATTAGGGCAATAACAATATGGATAAACCAAAAGTTGTATGTTACGATTTCGCACCTTATAGCGTTGATGAGAATTACGACCCAAGATTGGATCACCGTAATTTTCCAGTGTGGAATGAATGGTGCGTTTCTGTAAATGTCGGTATAGGTTTTCAACTACATTCTCACAATTTATACAGGTTTGAAGTATGCTCGCCAGAATATATTTGTAAATACGCACCCACTTGGGGAAGAGCACTGCTCATTATTCCCGATTGGGATATTGAAGAAATTTTGTTCAGAGTACATGAAATTGTTAAACAATGTAGTGCCGAAACTCTTGAGCAACTATATCAAAATTTGGATAGATATATGGATTGGGAATTTTATAACTTTCAACCTTAAACAACCAAGAAAGCGGCAGTTTTGCCGCTTTTTTACAAGTTCATAACTAAACTTAACAATAAACAACAAAACCTACACTTCTTGCAAATGAGTGCACACCGCCACCAATCCTAGAAATAAATTGAAGCATATGTAAAAGTTTTTTGCCACACACTTGTTTTTCTTGTATTGACCTTTTCTATTTGATAGCACAAATCAATTCGTATTTGAAATTTTCAGAATATTCATCTTCATTTTCGATAATAGAAATCATCAATTTGCAAAGTAATTCTTTTGAAATTTTATTTTCAGCAAGCCAAACCACAATATTTTCCATTTCCCAAACAAACTTTTTGACGCAATAATCATAGCCGTTTAATTCTCCAAAAAATAAGCCCCAATGCCAAACTTGCTCTTTTATTTCCATCACAAAAAGTATGTAATTTATTCACAGAATAAACTAAATGCGTCAATTTATCTGCAAAAGTGGGATAGTATAAATCATTTTTAATATGTTCCAATACACTTTCCAATTTATCTTGACCATCAGGATAAATACCAGCCAAACCTCCTGATTTCTCTATAATCCAATCGTGTGTTCTCACCATATGGACAACATCAAAATACAAAATGTTCATTTACCTGTCCTTTAAACGCTTAAATACATTAAGCATTTCAGGGTCAGATAACTGCTCTTCCAGTGAACGACTTTTTTCACCTAAAAACTTCTCAAAATCCACCTGCGGCACGGCTTGAATATATTGTTCCAATTTATGATGCAAAGCATCCCTAAAACATAAATCACGACTGGACATTTTTACCCGAGCATCAAGAATAAAAGGTTGCAGAAACGGATTATTTTCAGCCTCTTCTATCATCTTATCCAACTCATCAGGCAAAACTTTCCGCCCCAATTTTTCTGACTTTTGTTTTAATAGTGTTGCCAAACCGTTTTCAAAACTTGCAACAGCCGTTAATACTTCGACATACATCGTATCTCGAACTTTGTCTTGTGAATTTAATTTAAGAATTTGTTTGTATTCTTTGGCATTTTCACGAAAAATAGCCTGATAAATTTTATCGGTATAAACAGCATATTTATGATTACCCATTTGCAAGCAATCTCGCAAAGCATCGGTAAATAATCGACGATGACTTTCTTCAATATAAGCTGACATTAAATAATTTTCATCTCGTTGATTGATATATTTAGTATTTCCTCCTGCTTTTTGAGCAATCACATCAATCACAATATCCAACATTTTCGAACGGATAAACTTTGCTCGTTCGCTTTCCGTAACCAACATTGCAAGATTAAGTACAGTCCGAAAACTAAAAATAGCCAAAGAAGGAGCTTTACTTATGTCGGCGAAATTCATTTCGCCGACATAACATAACTTAATGTTTTTTAAGTGTTTTCCTTTTAGAATTCGATAACCATTTTTACTTAATTCATCACCATAAGAAGCAATATAGTTATCTATTGTTCGTTCGGTAATATCCAAAATTTTGGCAACTTGTGCTTTGGCAAAAACCGTTTCACCCTCAAATTGCACCCCACCTAATGCCAAATGACTTTCCAATTCACTCATTGCATAAGGGGTATTTAAGACATTATTTCTGGCAATTAATGAAGTTGTTAATTCGCTCATATTATTTTCCAATCAATGCATTTGAATGTGCAACAGGAAAAAATCCAGCCTGCAAATTTTTATATTAACAAATACTGCTTATTCAAATAATTATTTATTTTTCATCAACTTAAAAATAAAAAAATCCCAGCCGAAGCTGGGAATAAATATCTAACAAAAAAATCGTGTTAAAAGTATTTACTTAATCTTCGTCAGAGACCAGAGTATTCAAAGCTTTGAGTAATGTTGCTTCCGTGAAAGGTTTAGTTAAAAAGCCTTGTGCTCCAAGTTCCAATGCTTCCAAACCAGTTGCTTGGTCAGATAAAGCCGAAACAATCAAAACTTTTACATCTGGCGAAATCAGCAACAATTTTCCTAATGCTTCCAAACCGTCCATCTCTGGCATTGTAATGTCCAAGGTGATAATGTCTGGTTTATATCTTTTGCATAATTCAACTGCTTGCTGTCCATTTTTAGCTTCACAAACTATCGAAAATCCACTATCTTTCGGAAGTCTAGATATTTTGTTGCGAATAATCATAGAGTCATCTACGACCATAATACGGTACATATAACCTCCTCTTATCTATTGAAACGAACAACAAAACGAGTAAATTTGCTTGGTAAAGAAGCAATCGCAATTTTACCGCCTGGCAAATCACGGATACGGTCTTTAACAATTCCCATACCCTCACCGCGTCCTGCATCTTCGCTTTCTTGTTTAGCAGTAGATAATCCGCTCATAAAGATTGAACGATACAACTCTTGCTTACTCAATCCTTCTACATCAACACCTTCATATTGTCCAGAAGCTTTAAGTTTAGCCCGCAAAGCATCTAAATCGATACCCGCACCGTCATCTTCAAAACGCAATTCATATTGATCACCAGTTTGCGACAGTGCAACGGTAATTTGTCCTACTTCTGGTTTTTCTTGTTTAGTGCGGACATCTGGTTTTTCAATACCATGCACCACAGAATTACGCAGCAATTGAATTGAAATTTCTTTCAAAACATTCAAGGTATCTTTATTCAATCCGTTATTTTCCCAACCAGTTGCAACTAATTGCACTTGTTTGCCGTTTCTTTCTGCCACTTGGCTTGCGAAGTTCTCAAGTTGGGTAACAATCAACTGACCGATAGACGCACTATCCGCCGAAGTTTCTTTACGGTTCGTGCTGAAATCTTGCAATCTAGATTGAATAAGTTGCAATTGACGGTTAGCACTAACAATCGCATCAAGCGAAATCGCAACGCCCAAGAAATCATCACCAGCAAGCAAGGTTTTTTGCCGTAAAACTTTGAGTTTGTTTTCCGCTTCTTCTGCAATTTTGACGAAATTTTCAAATCCCAGAGCAGAAGATTCACCTTTGAATGAATGCACTTCACGAAAAATCGTATCAACTTTATCGCGCAATTCTGGTTGAGTTGAAGCTTGCTTACGAAGAGTATCGTTAATTCTTGCCGCAATTTTCTGTGCATTAGAAATAAACGATGCGAGAAGATTTTGATCAATCATCAAAACTTTCATCAACATTTCGGTGTAAGCAGCGTTTTGGTTTCTTTCTTCTTCGAGTTGTTGTTGGAGGATTACCGATTCCGTAATATCCCGCACCGAAGCAAGAATATGCGAAATTTGCTTATTCTCCATAACTCGCGTGAAGTGGAATGACAAGAACCGTTCTTCAAACAAACCGCTTTCGTTTTCAATTGCGATAGACAATCTACGGAGCGGGTTCAAGTCATCAACCAAATCTTGTTTTACATTCTTATTAAAGAGCTGTTTGATAAAACGACGAGTGTTCGTCAAATCGGTAGCATTTACTAACGGTTCGATAACTTCGTCGAAAAGTTTGTCGGAAATTTGTTTAACAGGAAGAATACGACGCAACGCGCGTGAAGTTTCGTGCCCTACTTTCAAGTCGGAGCTAATCAAGAACAAACCTTCTTGCACGGAGTTCATAATTTCCCGCATTTCCTGCCGTGCTTGACCGAGCTGTTTATCCGTTCTTATCAGAGAACTCACCGACACCAATATGATATATAAGAAGAGTAAAACAATCGCTGCAATTGCAATCAATTCCACATTTTCAGTTAATTTATCGTTTTTATCAATCCGTTCTTGCAGATAACCGTTAATGTCCGACAATGACAACACTAGGTGTTCGTTAAATGTTCTTGCATAGTCGGTTACGAACGCGGTAGTTTCAGCGGTGATGTTTTCTGGTGCAATTTCGTTGTTAAGCGAAGTTAAAAGACGAGAATATTCGCTCCAAGTTGCTTGCGCACCTTCCACATCACGAAAAACCCGTTCATCATCTACTTTTTCAATCGAAACGGTTTTGCCGTTAATTTCAGCCGTGCCGCCTTCTGACAAAAGTTTGAGTGATGCTGAAAGCGAAGATTGCACGCTTTGCAGGTTACGGCTTTCGAGCTCGATTTCTTCCAAAGCATCTTCTTGTTCGATTGAACCTTCGTCCAAATCAGTCAAATCTCGTGCATACAAATCCAAGTTATAAACAATGTTTTTCAAGTTTTGGATTGAAGCTGCTTGTTCGTTTGCCAAGTCGCGCACCGCGATAACTTTACGGCTTTCTTGCGTGTTTTTATAGATAACACCTACCGTCGCGGCAATGATGATAACGATCAAAATCAGAGGAGCAATAATCCCGATATAACGGCCTGTGCTACTTTCTCTAACTTGTGGGTTTTGTGTAGCCATACAATTTTTTCCTTGAATAAAAAAAATTCTTTGTCAATTCATATTATTTTTTATATTGTCCAACATTCTTCTTGGTGATTTTCTCAAAAGGTATCATCACCTGATGTCCATTTTCAATGAATGTAAATTCTTGCAAGCCGTCGTCAGCTTTCTTACCTTCGGCTAAATTCTTCGCAATTAAAAACGCCGTTCCAGATTGTTTTGCACCATTTTGGAAAATTGAGCCTTGCATATTGCCCGCTTCAATTTCTACCAAAGCAGCTTGCAATCCATCAACTCCCACCACTGGCATTTTTAGGTCGTGTTCTTTCAAATAATCAATCGCGCCCAAAGCCATATTGTCATTATTGCAAACTAAAAATTCGATCTGATCAAGCAACCCGCCGTTATGCCAGCGTTCCACAATATGTTTTGCTCTTTCTCTATCCCAATCGGCATTTTCTAATGCAATCCGCTCCGAGGTTATATTCATTTCTGGATAGTTTTTCAGGGTTTTAGTTACCCATTTTGTTCTACTTTCCGCATTTGGATTGCTATTTGGTCCTTTGATGATGGCGTATTGAATTTTTCCGTCTTTATTTTTATCCCACTCTGGGTGTGCTTTCCAGAGTTCTGCAATCATTTCCGCCTGCAATATTCCCGCCTGATCAGGAATTGAACCGACAAAATACAAATTATCGAAATCTTTCTGCAAAATCTTCGACGGCGCACGGGTATAAGCAACCACAGGAACATTCTTACCGCGTGCATAGCTCAAAATTTCCTTGTGAAAACTTGAACCACCTTTGGCAAGAGAAATAACGATTGCTTTTGCGCCGCCGTCGATCATTTTTTTCACTTGATTGAACTGCAAAGTTCTATCGTCCGTTTCACTTTCAATTGCGGAATCGAAGATGATTTTTACCCCAGCTTCTTTTGCCATTTTTTGCACATTCGCAACGCAGTTATCTTGAAAAACATCGCCTTCTTTACAGCAATTTGCAAGCCCGATGGTTAAGTTCGAAGCAGCTTGTTGGGCAAAAGAAAGCTGACAGAATGTAGCAGCAACTGCCATAGACATAACGAGAAACTGACTGTTTTTTTTCATCACTATTTCCTTGAAAATTTAACGGGAATTAACTTTTTAAGAGGCTTTATCTTACTTCAAATACTTCGATAAATTCTCTTTCGTGATATTTTCATATTTGACATTCACCGTATTTCCCATAAATTTCACCTCTTCAAGTCCCGCATCAGCTTTTTTACCGCGAGCTAAATTTTCTGCGATTGTCCAAGATAAGCGCACTTGCTCATCAAGATTTTGCAGAACTGTTCCCGCCATTTCACCGTTTTCGATTGCTTTTAGAGCTTCTGGTAGAGCATTTATCCCTACAATCGGCAAAGGTTTTTCGCCTGCTTCTTTGAAAGCATCCAAAGCACCGAGGGCTATATCGTCAGAATTTCCGATTAAAACTTCGGCGTTTTCAATCAAACCACCCGTAATCCAGCGCGAAGTGATATTTTTCGCCCGACCGCGATTCCAATCAGCAACTTCCAATGCCACTTCTTCGGCTTGCAGTTGCGCACCTGGGTATTTATTTATTGTTTCAATAACATAACGGCTACGGTTTTCGGCATTAGTATTACCGTTCGGACCTTTAATTAAGGCATATTGAATAACTCCGTCTTTATTTTTATCCCACTCTGGATGCTTTTTCCACAATTCGACAATCATTCGCCCCTGAAAGATTCCCGCCTCTTTGGAAATTGAATTCACCGCATAGAGATTTTTATATTTTCTCAACAATTTTGCATTTGGCGGTCTGGTGTATGCAATAACGGGAACTTGTTTGCTATTTGCATATTTGACAATTTCCTCCTGAGGTTTGGCGGTATCTTGTCCCTGAACCAAAATAATGATGATTGCCTTGGCTCCTTCATCAATCATTTTTTTGACTTGCTTTACTTGCAAATTGCGGTCATCGGTTTCGGTTTCGATTGCGCTTTCGTAGAGAAGTTTTACTCCTGCTTCACTTGCCCGTTGGGTAAATTTTTCCACCGCTGCATCCATTGTTGAAATCGCACCTTTGGCGCAACAACCGCTAAGCCCAATAACAACTTCTTCCTGCGCCTGGGTATAACTTGCAAATGCAGCAGTTAGAAATGCACAAATCACTGTTTTTTTGAGAATTTTCATCTTTGATTTCCTTGATAAGTAGTTTGTAAAAAAATCGATTATCTAAACTTTTGTTAATATTTTATAAAAATTTTATAGGAAATCCATAAATATTTTTCGCATTCAATAAAAATTAAGTGCAAAAAAAAAAAAAAAAACACCGACATACCCATCTAAATTTAGGGTTAGTTCTATTTTTTACTCTCATCATCTTGAGCATAGCGAAGGAACTGCCGATAGAGATTTTTCGCCTACGGCTCAAAATGACGAATTTTTAGGCACGCCATCATAATTTTCATACCATTCCGTCAAGCATAAAAAAAACGCCGAATGCATAAACATTCGGCGTTGATTTGCACTACAAAAAAATAAAAATTACTTCTTATATTTCGCGACATTATCCTTGGTGATGATGGCATAAGGAATATTGATTTGATTTCCGCCTAAAAACTGATAATCATCAAGTCCGTCATCTTTTGCTTTTCCGCGTGCGAGGTTATCGGCGATTTTGTAAGCTACTTCCGCTTGCTTATCAACATCTTGCAAAACCGTGCCCACCAAAGTGCCTTCATCTACCGCCTGAATTGCTTCTTTAATGGCATTCATTCCCACAATCGGAATTGGTTTTAACCCTGCCGCTTCAAAAGCATCAACCGCTCCAAGTGCCATATCGTCGGAATTAGCGATGATGATTTCAATCTTATCGATGAGTTTTTCTTCAATCCATTTCTGGGTAATTTCTTTGGCGGTATCACGATGCCAATCAGCTGGAGTAATCGCAACTTCTTCAACGGGAACTTTTGCTTCTGGTGAAGTTTTCAAAGTCTTTAGCACCCAAGTTGTGCGCGCATCGGCTTTTGGCTGCCCTGATTTACCTTTCAAAATTGCAACTTGTAACACACCGTCTTTATTCTTATCCCAAGCAGGATTTTTCTTCCATAAGCCCGCAATCATTCGACCTTGATAAATTCCCGCTTCATTCGCAACGGAAGTTACCAAGAACACAGATTGATTTTTGAGTTGTTTTTTAGTGAGCGGTCTTCTCACGGCAATAAGTGGCACTTTATTTTTTACCGTATAACTAACAATTTTATTTTGCGCTTCTTCCGTGCCTTTACCTTGCACAGGAATCATAATTATTGCCTTCGCGCCTTGGTCAATCATCTTTTTAATTTGCTCGAATTGCAGACCTAAATCATCATTTCTGCCTTCTAGTGCAGATTCGTGCATAAATTTTCCGCCTTGGTTACCAAGCTCGATGATTTTGTCGATTGCCTGATCCATAGTTGAAGAAACATCGCCTTTATTACAGCAGCTGGAAAAACCGATACCGTCCGCTGCGGCATAACCCGTAAATACTGCCAATGAAAGCGCAAGCACGGTTTTTTTAAGTTTTTTCATACAAAACTCCTTAAATGATATGAAATAACAAATTATGAAATGAGAACTTCACTCATTATAGCAAAATTATTTACAGTCTGTATTTTGCAAAAAAAAAAAAACGATTGCAAGACACGGCAAGAAAAAATTAGCAAAGAAAAATTGACAAAAAAAGCTCGAAAAAATTCGAGCTTTTCAGATTAGGCAAAGACAAAAATTGTCAGTTATTTCGCGTCAGTATTTTTTTGCGCTTCGGCTTCAAAACGCAAAATTACGCTTCTCCAAATATCCATTGTGTCTTCGAGGTTAGCTTTACTGACACCGCCTTTCAAATTAACCGCAAAACTCACCGCTGCATCACCATCAGCATCCAAAGAAGCCATTCCGTAACGGACGCGATTATTCCAATCATTGACGAATTTCAAATCTACCGCTTCGGTTTTTACCCAATTGCTAATCAGCATCATCGAATCACAGGCGGTTTTTTGCTCATTGCAGTCATAAAAGAAAATCGAATATTGCCGACCTTCCAATCTGCCTTCAATTTTTGGATCGCCTTGCACATCTTTTGCCAGTTCTGCTGTTCCAAAACCTTTGGCAACTTCTAAAACTGCGTCTAAATTTGTGCCGTCGATTAAATCATCAGCCTGTGCGAAAACTGGGAATGCGGCAGCCAAAATTGCTGCTGTTGCGAGTTTTTTCATAAGTTTGAACCTCGAAAATTTTGTTGATTTGTTGGATTTTCGCTCGTTTTATAAAAAACGAACAGTAATTTTGATAATAAAACCACCGTTTAGTGATTTCTTGGCAATTCTATATAAAGATTGCCTAAATACACTTCACTAGACAACATCAATTTTTAACTAAAGAGCGTGTCTAAAAATTCGTCATTTTGAGCCGCAGGCGAAAAATCTCTGTTAGCAGATCCTTCGCTGCGCTCAGGATGACGATGGTAAAAAATAGAACTAACACTAAATTTAGATGTGCACTAAAAGCATTTCGTATTTGCAATAATTAACAGAACGCAAGAAAAATTCCGCAGAGATAAATATGAGTATCAGAAGAATTCATAAACAAGACTTTATTTTTATAGCCAAAGATTGCGCCAAAAAAGCCAGCAAAAAAATCGCCAAAATCCCGCTGGTTTTGCAAAAGAGTTGGAATCGGCAAAAAATTTCCATTACCGCACAATCGCTTGTTTTTGTAACACTTTTGACGCTCGTCCCCCTACTTGCCGTTGCGGTTGCTTTTTTGCACGGTTTCGGTATTCAAGGCGTAATCGAACCGTGGTTACAGAAAGTATTCGCTCCGATGGGTAAATCAGGGCTTGAAGTTGTCGGTTATTTATTGCGCTTTGTAGAACAGACTAATGCCGCAAATTTAGGTATTTTGGGGATTATCTTCTTATTCTTTTCAGTGATTAACATAGCTGGAAAAATCGAAGATGCTTTGAATGCAATTTGGGCGGTAAAAAATACGGGCGGATTTCATAAAAGATTAAGCGGTTATTTTTCGGCGATTTTGCTTGCACCGTTGTTAATTACCGCCCTGATGAGTTCGATGTTAGGTATGAAAAATGCCGCTTGGCTGCAAAGTTATTTACGCT
Organism: Cardiobacteriaceae bacterium; assembly: GCA_017484165.1. Lineage (GTDB taxonomy): Bacteria > Pseudomonadota > Gammaproteobacteria > Cardiobacteriales > Cardiobacteriaceae > RGIG9182. The sequence continues at coordinate 10,952 of JAFUTP010000050.1, forward strand.
ATCCCTTGGTGCTCGAAATATTTAACTTTCTGACGGGAATTTTGCCGACGGTAATTGTTTTTCTCTCGCTTTCGGCGGTTTATTTGCTCATTCCCAAAATCAAAGTGCGGCTATTTTCCGCGGCATCAGGAGCGATTTTTTTTATCGCTCTTTGGTATCCCGTATCGCAGATTTTTAGCCGTTTCATCGCCGCTAGTAATAACTACCCAGCAATATATTCAGGCTTTGCGGTTTTAATCATATTATTATTTTGGCTTTATTATTTATGGACAATTTTTCTACTTGGAGCGGTAATTTGCGTTTATATGCAAAATCCGAATAAATTAAATATCACCGAATGGAAAGCCGCGGAATATACCAAGTTAGTTTTAACCATCGCGGAATATTTAGCACTCAAATTCGAGCGCGGGGAAAAACCCGCCAATTTAGCGGAAATTTCACGGGATTTACCTTATTCTAGCGATAAAATCGAAGTTGTTTTAGAAGCCCTACAAGAAGCAAATTTATGGCGGCAAACACAAAATAATCCGCCTGAATTTCTGCCAGTTTCTAATCCAAAACTCTATTCACAGTATCAAATTTACCGTGCGATGGTGCAAAATAATGATGAGGAAGAAAATAATTCCAAAATTGCCTTGGAATTAGAAGAAGGATTGCGAAAAATTCTTGATAAGCCATTGATTTAGCGTTGATTTAGTGTTGGGCGCATCTAAATTTATGGTTAGTTTCACTTTTTTCCCTCGTCATCCTGAACGCAGCGAAGAAACTGCCGATAGAGATTTTTCGCCTACGGCTCAAAATGACGAATTTCGTAGATACGCCCAAATAAAAAAGCGGTCATTACCAACCGCTTTTTATTTATCAAAGATTATATTTTAAGCATTATTTTTAGCATCAACCGATACCAAAGCATTCGGATTTTTATCCTGCCCCGATTTGAAACCTTTACGGATAACTTTGATGTTATTTTCCTTGGCAAAAACATTCGTAAAGTCCTCGATAAGCTCCAAAACATCGTCAGCAATATAAATTGTCCGTTCGGCATCGAAAGTGATGGTCGAATTCGGCTGCACATTTTTCAGAGTCTTTTTAATTGCTGCCTTATTCAAAAATGAAACTTCTTCGGAAAGCTGCAAAGTTACTTGATTAGCGGTTGCGAGTTCTTCACGGCTTAAATAATAAGATCGCTTCATATTGTCGTGCAAAATAAAGCCAATGCTACACAAAAGCCCGATAGCAACTCCCAGCATTAAGTCAAAAATCACCACCCCAAGCAATGTTGCCATAAACGGCACGAATTGATAAATGCCTTTATTCCAGAACTTTTTGAATAATTTCGGACGCGCAAGACGGTAACCTACAACAATCAAGACTGCTGCCAAAGAAGCCAAAGGGATGTGATTTAAAAGCAAAGGGATGGTTAAAACACAGATAAAGAGTAGTATTCCGTGAATAATCGCCGAAAGTTTATGAGTTGCCCCCGAACTCACATTCACCGAAGAACGCAAAATCACCGCCGTAACAGGCAATCCGCCCAGCAAAGATGAAACAAAATTGCCCGCACCTTGTGCTCGAAGTTCTTGGTTGGAGTCAGAAATACGGCGGTGTTTATCCAATCGGTCGGTTGCTTCCAATGACAACAAACTTTCAATCGAAGCCACCACCGCAATCGTAATCGCCGTCTGCCAAACATTCATCGTCAAAAAGCCTTGCATATCAGGAAGGCGGATAAGCTCGGAAATATGATTGGTTACAGGCAATTGCACCAGCTGTTCTTTTGTAAGCAAAATTGCGGAAGCGTCCGTTTTGGAAAATAAATAATTGAGCAATATTCCCAATAACACCGCAACCAATGCAGATGGCAGCCATTTAAGTTTTTTAACCACGGGAATGTGATCCCAGGAAATAATCAAAGCAAGCGAAATGGCGGCAATCAAAATCGCTCCAAAATGCAAAGATACCGAAAGGGTAAATTCAAAATCCTTCACTGAAAAATGAAAAACCCCACCGCCGAAAGCGTAGGGCAATTCTTTCAAAATAATCAAAATTCCGATACCAGCAAGCATTCCTTCAATCACCGCGGTCGGAATGTAATCGGCAATACTCCCTGCTCTGATATAACCCAAAGCGAATTGCAAAACTCCCGCTAACAATCCAGCGCATAAAAACAATTCAAATGAACCTAATTCTTGAATGGAAGCGGCAACAATTGCGGTTAAACCCGCGGCAGGTCCTGCAACCGATAAATGCGAAGTGCTCAAATAGCCAACCACAATTCCACCGATTATTCCCGAAATAATCCCAGAGAGCGGAGGCGCACCAGAAGCGAGCGAAATCCCCAAACAAAGCGGTAAAGCAACCAAAAAAACTACTAATCCCGAGGCAAAATTTTGTCGAAAAAGTAACGGAAAATTTTTATTTAATTCTGTCATTGCAAGTTCCCAAGCCATTTGCGGCAAAGAAAAAGATAAAAAGAAATCTCATTATCGTGATTTTGTAACAGGCAAGCATTGCCGCTAATTAAGAATGGCGTTTAAGCATGTGGCGTGTCTAAATTTAGGGCGCATCTAAATTTAGTGTTAGTTCTATTTTTACCCTTTTAGTTCTATTTTTACCCTCGTCATCCTGAGCGCAGCGAAGGATCTGCCAACAGAGATTTTTCGCCTACTGCTAAAAATGACGAACTTCATAGATACGCCCTACAAAAAAATTCCCGCAGCTAGGCGGGAAATATGCTCAAAAAATTTATATGAAGAATTTACGGTAAATCGTCTAATTGTTTTCTCTTCTTCGGCAATAAATCTTCGTGTTTGAGATTCATTTCTTTTACCAGAGAAGTAGCCACGAAAATTGAGGAATAAGTTCCAATCAAAATTCCCCAGAACATTGCAATCGAAAAACCGAAAAGCGTTGCACCGCCCCATATCAGCAATGCGATAACCGCAAGCATCGTAGTCAGTGAGGTGATTACCGTTCTGGTCATCGTTTGTTGAATGGAATGATTGATGATTTCCTGCACACTTTTTTTGTTGCTCATCAGGCGCATATTTTCCCGAATACGGTCGTAGAGCACCACCGTATCATTCACCGAATAACCCAAAATCGCAAGTAGTGCCGCAAGCACATTCAAATCAAAAGTCCAGCCCATCAGCGAAAAGAGTGCTGCCACCACAATAATGTCGTGAATATCGGCAAGAACCGCACCGAGCGCGAATTTCCATTCAAAACGCAATCCAAGATAAAGCACCATACCAAGGCAAGAAAGCACCAAGGCGGTAATACCTTTTTCAATCAGCTCTTCACGGTATTGCCCACCAATTTTCGATTGCCCCATCAGCACGGCATCGGGATAAGCTTTTTTAAGCCCTGCCACCATTTCAGAGAGCAAGGCATCGGTATCTTTATCTTTTAATTCACCGAAAGTAATTTGCACATCGCGGCTAGAACCGTATTGCACTACCGAGGCATTGGGGTGAAATTTATTGACGGTTGTGCGGATGTTGGGAATATCCGCAGTTTGCGCAAATTGCAATTCAATCGTCGCCCCGCCCGTAAATTCCAAACCGAGATTAAATCCCTTAAAAATCATCAGGAACAGGCTAATCACAATCAATGCTGCGGAAAAATACAAGCCTTTGCGGCTTAACTTCATATAGTCGAAGTAAGGAATATGAATATGCATAGCCGCTCCTTAAAATTTCAATACAGGGTTATTTCGGCGCAGAACGCAGAACTCAATCAGCGCACGGTTAATCAGCACCGCAGAGAACACGGAAGTCAGAATCCCAATCGACAGCGTTACCGCAAATCCACGAATTGGTCCAGTCCCGAAGCTAAATAGCAGCATTGCCACAATTAAAGTTGTGATATTTGCATCCATAATCGTGCCGAAGCTATCGTTAAAACCTTGTCCTACCGCCTCAATCGTCTTCATGCCTTTATTGAGTGCTTCTCTAATCCGTTCATACGCCAAGACATGCGCATCTACCGCCATACCTAGTGTTAGCACAATTCCCGCAATACCAGGTAGCGTTAAAACCGCTCCAATCCAGCTCATCAAGGCAATAAGCAACATCAAATTCGCCGCCAGAGAAAGAATACCGAGCACACCGAGAGTGCGGTAATAAATCACCATAAACACAGCAATCAAAATCAAGCCGTATTGCGAAGCTCTCACACCTTGGTCGATGTTTTTCTGCCCCGCAGATGGTCCAATTGTGCGTTCTTCGATGATATAAACAGGCGCAACCAACGACCCAGCCCGTAAAGTCGCCGCTAATTTCTGCGCACGAGAGAGCGGACGCACACCCGTAATTTGGAAATGATTTGAAAATTGACCTTGAATAGTTGCAGAGTTGGCAACGGTTTCGCGTTTTTCGACTACGGTTGTGCCGTCTTCTTTGGTTACGGGAACATATTCCACATACAAAGTTGCCATTTGCTTATGAAGATTTTCACGGGTAATTTCACCCATTTGCGCACCGCCCGCGCTATCCAAGACAACGCTTACCTGCTCGCCCTGCTCACCATATTGCGCGCTAGCATCGATAATGTGCTCACCGCTCATAATCACACGGCGTTTGAGCAAAATCGGTGTTCCATCATCGAAATAAGCAAGTTTTGAACCGAACGGTGCTCGTTTTAGTTTTGCCGCTTCCGCAACATTGCCCTGTTCATCAACCATATAAAACTCAAGCGTTGCGGTAGATCCAAGAATTTCTTTTGCCTGATTGACATCTTGAATACCAGGCAGTTGCACCAAAATGCGGTCGTCGCCAACAACTTGTATCGACGGTTCAGCAACACCTAAAGAATTTACCCGACTAGCCATCCGCATACGGTTTTGCTCTGCGGCACGGCGTTTGAAATTAGAAATTCCCTGTTCGGTATATTGCAATTGCAGTCCTGATAAGCCGTCTTTGCTGATGTGCATTCTTTGCACATCTTGGGCAAGCGTTGCGTGCAATTGATTTTCCGCCTTGCTACGAGCACCATCATCGGCAAACCAAATAATTGCTCCGCCCTGCTCGGCAATATCCGTCGCTTTAATTTCAATTTTTTCTTTTTCTAATGTCGCACGCGCACTTTCGATTAACTCATTGGATTTGCGTTCAAACAATTCCTTGCTATCAACTTGCAACAAAAACGAAACCCCACCGCGCAAATCAAGACCTAAATTCATCGGTGCAAGACCCAATTTTTGCAGCCACTCGGGTGAATTGGAAAGCAAATTCACCGCCGCCTGCGCTTCGGGATAAACCTTGTTTAGTTCATCACGCGCAGCAATCTGCTCATCGGTTTTCGCAAAGAGAATATTGATATGCGTATCTTTTTGAGTGATACGAGTGAAGGGAATATTTTTCTTTTTCAGTAGTTCAGAAATACCATCGACACGACTTGCCGCTTCTTGCTCCTGGGCAAAATTCATCTGCACCGCAGGACTTTTACCGAACCAATTCGGTAAAGCTAATAAAAATCCAAGAATTACGGCAAGTAGAACGACAACATATTTCCACAAGGGATAAGTATGTTTCATACCAGCCTCTGTATTGAAATTAAAAGAGAATTAAATCTGCAAGCGTCGCGCTCACAATCTAAAAGGCGCATCTAAATTTAGGGCAGTCCTATTTTTTTACTTCGTCATCCTGAACGCAGCGAAGGATCTGCCGATAGAGATTTTTCGCCTGCGGCTCAAAATGACAAATTTTTAGACACGCCCTAAAACAAGATTTTTTATTTAGACAGGCGCATAAATAAAGCCGCCGCTTTAATAATCAAGCGGCGGCTTGGGTTTTTAGGATTTTTTCTTTTTATTACCGCGTTTTTTCGAAGAACTCGCATTTTGTGAGCCTGCTTCGGTATTTGCGGAATTTTCCGTATTTGCTGCTTCTTTTACTTCTTCTGTTTTATCTTCTGCTTGCTGCGCTTCTGACGAATTATTCGTTGTTTGCGCTTCTTTCGCATCTGTCGTTTCTTTACCTTCTTCTTCCGTTTTCTTATTTATTTCTTCTTCTTTGGCATTTAACTTACTGAATAAATTTCCAACCACTGCGGCAATTGCAGATTTTTTATCTTCGCCTGCTGTTTTTTGCCCATCTTGCGCTTGTTTTTCGCCATTATCCGCGGTGTTTTTTTCAGGCTCTTCCTTATTTTTTTCTTTACTGTCTTCTTTATTTTCAATTTCTTCGATTGCTTTATTTAGCTTTAATTCTTCCTTCAAAGAACATTTTGGTAAAACTTGCATTACATATGCTTTTTGAGTGCGGATTACCACCGATTTAGCAATTTCCACATCAATTGCTAAATCACCGACCGCAAAAACGCGTCCCATAATTCCGCTTGACAAAATAATTTCATCGCCTTTTTTGAGCCCCGCCTGCATTTCCATCATTTCTTTACGGCGTTTATTTTGCGGACGGATGCTCAAAAAATACATCATTAAGAACATCGCAATCAGCATAAACAGGAATAATCCGCCACCGCCTTGCGGTTGCTGTGCGGGCGTTGCTTGTTGTGCATAAGCACTGGCAATTAAAAACATATAAAACTCCTTGAAAAATAAAGTAAAAAAATCAAGTGAAGGGCAATGAGTATAGGTTATTCAACAAAATTCAACTAAATCGCCGCAAAAGTCGCGCAATGTAAAACAACTTAACTAACTCGGAATAAATTCCTCCAAAATGATATTTAGCTGATTAAAACCAAATTCCGTTGTGCGATAAAAATCATTGTCATTTGCCAACAATCCTCTTGCGATTAAGTCTTGTATCAAACCGTCAATATCTTCTAGTGCTAAATCCGTTCTCTCCGTTAAAAACTGCCTCGGCACACCGTCTTTTAGCCGCAAAGCATTGAGCATAAATTCAAAAACTTGCGCATCTTTTTCGACCTTCTTTACCGCCGCGGCATAAGGATTAGGATTTTTACCGCTACGGGCGAGATATTTTTTGACCGATGCAAATTTCTCCGTGCGAACAATTTCCTGCGCTTGCGAAATTTTCCCGTGCGCTCCTGCACCAATTCCGAGGTAATCCCCAAACTGCCAATAATTGTGGTTATGACGGCATTTTTTATTTCTAGTCCAAGCCGATATTTCATATTGTTCAAATCCCTGTGCAGTTAAAAATTCCCTGCCCGCTGCAAAAATATCCGCAATTGCGTCTTCATCGGGCAAATTGGCTGGCGGCGCGGCAAAAAACGCCGTTCCTTCTTCAATTGTGAGTTGATACCAGCTGATATGTTCAATTGCAAAATCCGCGGCGGTTTTGAGGTCGGTTAAGGCTAAATCGGAATTTTGATTAGGGAGCGCAAACATTAAATCCGTGTTGATGCAGCTAAATCCTGCTTTTTCGGCTGCCAAAATGGCGTTTTTTGCATCATTCGAGGAATGAATTCGCCCAAGAACTTTGAGATTTTCATTCGAAAAACTCTGCACTCCGATAGAAATACGGTTAATTCCCGCCTGACGGTAAGCACTAAATTTCGCAACTTCTGATGAATTCGGATTAGCTTCTAGCGTGATTTCGCAGTCGGAGGCAATATCAATAATTTTTCCGATGCCCTGCAAAATTTCACAAATCGCTCGGACAGAAAACAATGACGGTGTGCCACCGCCGAAAAATATGCTCTGAATTTTTCTTCCGTTCAATGCAAAAATTTCTACATCACGGCGCAAATCATCGAGCAAAGCCGCCACATAAACTTGTTCATCGAAGGAAATTTTGGCTGAATTAAAGTCGCAATACGGGCATTTCTGGGCACAGAACGGAATATGAACATAAAGCGAAAGCGGAATTTGCATATGGTTTTTCATATTTATCGATGCTGAAATTGCTGCTTGGCGTGTCTAAACATTCGTCATTTTGAGCCGTAGGCGAAAAATCTTTATCGGCAGATCCTTCGCTGTGTTCAGGATGACGGTAAAAACAGGATGACGGGAAAAACTAGAACTAACCATAAATTTAGATATGCCCTATTGGCAGATCCTTCGCTGTGCTCAGGATGACGGTAAAAACAGGACGATGGGAAAAACTAGAACTAACCATAAATTTAGATATGCCCTATTGGCAGTTCCTTCGCTGTGCTCAGGATGACGGTAAAAACAGGACGATGGGAAAAACTAGAACTAACCATAAATCTAAATGCGTCATGCTCTGAACAGGCGGTTTTATGACGGTCTTTTCTATACTTGCGAGAATTTTTTATGCTATGGCTATTTTCAAGTCAATCTAATAAATTTCTCTCGGAAAATTTATTAAAAATCAACAAGCTTTAATCATTATGAGTGAATCAAATAGTTCTAATCAAGAACTCCAACAACTTGCCCAAAGCGAATATCAATACGGCTTTGAAACTGCAATTGAGCAAGAAACTTTTCCGCCTGGTTTGGATGAAGAGGTAATCCGTCGCATTTCCGCTTTCAAAAATGAACCTGATTGGCTGCTCGAATGGCGACTTGCCGCTTTTGCAATTTGGCAAAAAATGCAAGAGCCGAACTGGGCGCATCTCAAAATGCCAAAAATCGATTTTCAGGCTATTTCTTATTTTTCTGCCCCAAAATCGGCAAAAAATGCGCCGAAATCGCTCGATGAAGTTGATCCCGAAATTCTCAAAACTTACGAAAAACTCGGTATTCCCTTGCAGGAGCGGGAAATGCTGGCGGGAGTTGCGGTTGATGCAGTATTCGATTCGGTATCGGTCGCGACTTCTTTTAAGGAGAGATTGCAAAAGGACGGAATTATTTTTTGTTCTTTTTCGGATGCGGTGCGCGAGCACAGCGATTTAGTCCGTAAATATCTCGGGCAAGTTGTCCGCCCTGATGACAATTTCTTTGCGGCACTAAATTCTGCGGTATTTAGCGACGGTTCGTTTTGCTACATTCCGCCTGGGGTCAAGTGTCCAATGGAACTTTCAACTTATTTTCGGATTAACGCTGCAAACACTGGGCAATTCGAGCGGACTTTGATTATTGCTGACGAAAACGCAAGCGTCTCTTATCTCGAAGGCTGCACCGCACCGAAACGCGATGAAAATCAACTCCACGCCGCTGTCGTCGAAATTTATGCTCATAAAAATGCCAACGTCAAATATTCCACCGTGCAAAACTGGTATCCAGGCGACAAAGACGGACGCGGCGGTATTTTGAATTTGGTTACTAAACGCGGACTTTGTGCGGGAGAAAATTCCAAAATATCTTGGACGCAAGTCGAAACGGGCTCGGCGGTTACTTGGAAATATCCAAGTTGCGTGCTGCTCGGCGACAATTCAGTCGGAGAGTTTTATTCAGTCGCGCTCACTCGGGATTATCAGCAAGCCGATACGGGCACAAAAATGATTCATATCGGCAAAAACACTCGCTCCACCGTAATTTCCAAGGGTATTTCTCTCGGTTTTTCTTCTAATGCTTACCGTGGGATGGTGAAAATTTTGGATAAAGCCGCGGGAGCGCGCAATTTCTCGCAATGCGATTCGCTACTTATCGGTTCAAACTCGGCTGCTCACACTTTCCCCTACATCTTCACGCAAAATCCGACGGCACAAGTCGAACATGAGGCAACGACTGCAAAAATCGGCGAAGAGCAGATTTTTTACTGTGAGCAGCGCGGACTTACGGAAGAAGATGCCGTCGGTTTAATCGTCAATGGTTTTTGTAAGGAAGTGTTTAGCAAATTACCGATGGAGTTTGCCGTGGAAGCACAACGATTGATTGATTTGAAATTAGAAGGCTCGGTCGGTTAAAGAGCAAAAGGAATAAAAAAAATGCAAGAAAAATTATTAGAAATCAAAAATTTGTTCGTCGAAACCGCCTCCGACGGTAAAAAAATCTTAAACGGCATCTCATTCGACATCGAAGCAGGCAAAACTTACGCGATTATGGGACCCAACGGTTCGGGCAAAACCACGCTGGTCAATGTGCTATCGGGAAATAGTGCTTACCGCGTAACTGGCGGCGAAATTCTTTACCGTGGAAAAAATCTCTTGGATTTAGAACCTGAAATCCGCGCCCGCGAAGGGATTTTCGCCGCATTTCAATATCCCGTCGAAATTCCCGGTGTGTCGAATTTATATTTCTTAAAAACCGCACTCAACGCCAAAAGAGCACATCATAACTTGCCGCCGCTTGATGCAATGGATTTTTACGAGTTCGTCAAGGAAAAATTAAAAACCGTAAAAATGGGCGAAAACTTCCTCAACCGTTCGGTCAATGTCGGCTTTTCTGGCGGTGAAAAAAAACGCAATGAAGTGCTGCAAATGGCGGTTTTAGAGCCGTCTTTGTGCATTTTGGATGAAACCGATTCTGGGCTGGATATCGACGCAATGCGCGTAGTTGCCGATGGTGTGAATGCTCTCGGTAAAAATGACCGTGCTTTTTTGGTAATTACGCACTATCAACGGCTTCTGGATTACATCGTTCCTGATGTGGTGCATATTCTGATTAACGGTGAAATTGCCGATACGGGAGATGCCCAGCTTGCACGACAATTGGAAAAAGACGGTTACCGCGCATATCGCGGCGAAGAAACGGGCATCGCTCGCAAGGACTAAATTTATGAGCGAAATATTCGACTTTGCCGCTATCAAAAATCGTGAAGATTGGCGTTGGACGGAAGATAAATTTTTCTCTGAACTCTGTGATTTACCGAACCGTCGCAAATTGAGTGCAAGTTTTCAAATCGACGGCGATGAAAATTTGGAATTTTTGGAAAATTTTGCTGATTTGAGCGCAAAAGAACAAGCGGGATTGCAATATTTACAAAAAATTGCCGCAAAAAATCCAATCGCCAACTGGAATTTGCAGGAAAGCGCCAATAATGTTCTTCGTTTTCGCATCAACGAAAGTCAAGTAGAACCGATAACCATCTACTGCGACCGTCAAGGCGAACGGTTTGTGGAATTTTCTCGGATTGAAATTACGGTCGCTAAAAATGTCAAAACCGCGATAAATCTTGATTTTTCCGCTGAAAATTCTGCCTGCCAGATTCCTTTCATCGAATTGTTTTTAGAAGAAAACTCTGATGCAGAAATTCTCTTAATCGCCAAAAATTCCTCACAGGAAAACGCAAAAAAAGCCGCACAAATCCTCAATTTCTTTATTTATCAAGAAAAAAAATCGCATCTGCGCTGTAATTTATTCGGTGCGGGAGATTTTTTCCGTGCAGATATTGGCGCATATTTACAAGGAGAAGATGCTAATTTTTCAATTGCAACAGTGCAAAAAACTTCTAATAACAGTGCCTGTGATTTACATATAAGAGTAGAACATAACAGCGAAAATTGCCAAAGTAAGCAAATTCTACGCGGCGTAATCGGAGCAAATTCGCAAGCAATTTTTGACGGACTTATTTATGTCGCAAAAGGCGCACAGAAAACCGATGCCGAACAAAATTCCCGTTATTTATTGCTCGATGAAACTGCAAAAACACTCGCCATTCCACAACTGGAAATTTATGCCGATGATGTGAAATGCGCCCACGGTGCAACTTCAGGACAAATCGACGAACAGGCGATGTTTTATTTGCAAGCGCGGGGAATAAATAAAGAGGATGCACGGCAAATGCTCATCAATGCATTTCTGCAAGAAGCAAGCGTTCTGACAAACGCCAATTTGCAGGAAATTTGGCAGGAATTGTTATAAATTTGCGGTTATTTTTTATAGCGGTATTTTTGTCTTTATCAAATAAATTTCCAGCCAGTTTCGCTGCTAATCGCGCTTTGTAATTTTTCTCGCATATCGCGATAAGTTCCGTCGTCATCTTCTGGCAGGCGAAAAGCGTCTAACTGGCAATATGCCTTGTATTTCATCTTTCGTTCTTCGCCATTTTTTTTATTTTTTACTACACCCTGTCCTGTGTATCTGTTTATTCTTATTTTCACTACTTGGTCATATTTAATTTCATGTTTGAAATATAAATAAGCAGCTATACCGAGTAACAAGGATAAAATTTTGTTAGAACCCCATACAGTCATCACAACACAACAAGCCACCAGCACAGGAACAAGGTTATGTGCGGCATCAATCTTGGCTGGGATGACGATTTTGTATTTAATTATGGGCACATTGTCAAACCACTGCTGATAAACAGTTTCTAGGGTTTTAATTGCTAATTTGTTTTTTTCTTTATATCTACGCCGTTTTGGTTTAACAAGTGCTGCTCTTGTATCGTCAAAATCGTTCATTTTGCATATACCTTTGCAAATAAAAACTCCATCTGTCGATGAAGTTTTTTATGGTTTTTTGCGGATTTTTTTATACTCTTTATACTATTTATCAATGCAGCTTAAAAATACTTCTTCAAAAGCATTTCATTGTGAGCACGGTATTTATTGCAATAGGCTTCAACACTTTTTTTATCACCAATTAAATAAGCATAGGCGATATGGCTTTCTCCCGTGCGGACAAATTCCTGATTATTCGTGCCGTTTGGATAGCAAGATGCAAGCTGATTTTTAATTTTTTCCTCACCCATTCCCGTTTTAATATGCGAATATTCAGCATTATTCACATCAATACAGGAAGCGGTATAAGCATAAATATGCCAAATATCATCGGTTAATTGCTTACATTGCAATTGCTTTGCTGCATCTAATGTCTGTTCCTCATTATTTTTTGCCCCGTTCTTATTATTTTTTCCAGATTTCTTTGATTTTTTATCCGACTGTTTATCATTATTTGCCATATATTCATTATAGGAAATCGCATTTCCATCAGGATTATTAGCGATATTTCCCAGCGTAAGATTATTTCCACCATTAGCTAAATTATTTTGCCCTATTGGTGAATTTATTTGCGGATTAACCGTTAAATTATTTTGCCCTGTTTGCGCAGTATTATTTAGAGTGTTTTGCACTTGATTTGTAATTGCCGCACTGCTAGCAAAATTATTATTTACTTGCACTCCGCTTACATTTTTTCCCAGCTCTTCTGTCTGAATTTGGACACTGGAAACAGGAAGATTATTCGCATTTTTTTGCACTGTTGGTGCATTATTTTGCGGCAAAATCGCATTATTACTTTGCACTTGTAATTCATTACTCCAAGCATTGCCACTTTCTTCACTAAGGCTTAAATATTCAGAAAAATCACCGTGATCAGCGGTTTGCAATTCGGCAAATGAGCTCAGCGTTAATACTAGATTTACCGCCATAACTAAACATATTTTTTTCATTTTTATTTCCTCTAAAAATCGATATTAGTTATTTAACACCCTTATGAATTGCCACAATACCATTTGTCATATTTTGATATTCACATAAATTAAAACCCGCGGCAATAAACATATTTTTTAATTCTTCTTGTTTTGGCATCATTCGAATAGATTCGGCTAAATATTGATAACTTGCCGCATCTTTGGCAATAATTTCGCCCATCTTCGGTAAAAATGTAAAAGAATACCAGTCATAAACTTTGGAAAATACGGGGTTTTGCGGTGCAGAAAATTCCAAAACTAACACTCTTCCACCTTTTTTTAGCACCCTATATATCTCATTTAATGCCTTTTGCTGATGCGTAACATTGCGCAGTCCAAAAGCCATTGTTACCAAATCAAATGAATTATCCTCAAATGGCAACTCCTCCGCATTGGCAATCACAAATTCCAAATTATGCGCCCAGCCTTTGGCGAGCAAGCGTTTCTTGCCGACTTCCAGCATTTCTTCGTTTATGTCGGATACGGTGATTTTGCCCGAAATATCTACACTCTTACCGCACATTTTTTTAGCTATTCTGGCAGTAATATCACCAGTCCCCGCAGCTAAATCTAACACTCTTTCATCTGATTGAACATCAGTTTGCCATACAAACCAATCTTTCCATAAACGATGAATGCCAAAACTCATAACATCATTCATTACATCGTATTTTTTTGCTACCGATGAAAAAACTTCTCCAACTCTTGCAGTTTTTTCGTTTTCATCAATAGTTTGGTATCCGAAATGTGTTTCTGCCATTTGTTTTTTCCTATTTTTTACTTGAAATATAAATCACAGTAGATTATTAAATGTATTTTGCGACTTCTCGATGCGAAGAAATTATTCCACAAGCTTTATTTTGTAAGTCCTGTGAAATATTGCATTTTTCCGTCGCGGAATAAATCAGGGTTGGGCAACCAGCCTCAATTGCGGAACAAACTCCGTATTCTGAATCCTCAATCACCAGCATTTTTTCATTCGCCACACCTAATAAAACTGCCGCTCGCTCATATGGTTCGGGGTCAGGTTTTGCTTTCTGCACATCTTCCACCGTAACTAGCACAGAAAAATAGCGCAATAAATCAGGGCGCGTCGCGTTAAAGCTATACAGCAAATGTTCATAATCATCGGAAGTAACCAAGGCGAGCGGAAAGTTTTCGGACAAGGTTTCAATCAAGCTTTCCACGCCAGCGCAAAACTCCAAACCGCCCTCTTCTACTTTGCGGAAAAATAGCGGTAACCAGTGCTCAAAAATAAATTCATCCCCGTCCATTTGCTTACCGACCGCTTCCAAAATCAACAGCCGTGATTTTTCCGCATTCAGCCCCGTCATCGCGCGAAATACCGCTTCGTCAAAATGCAGGGAACATTTTTTTACCGCCTCACGCAGAGCTTGGGCAAACAAAGCCTCACTATTAAAAATAACTCCGTCTTTATCAAAAGCCACCGCCGCAATCTCGCTCACCACTCCTCCGTTTTTATAGTCGTCTCACTTCAAAATAATACTGCGTTAGCTTCGCCTCGCCGTATTAGGCATACTGTCTTCGGCTCGCTGCCTTGTCTTATTTTGAATTGAAACGACTATGTTAAAAAATTAAATTTCACCTACAACCGTCGGTTCAATATTGAGTTGCAAACCGAAACGCAAGCCAACTGCTCTCTGCACTTTTGCCGCAAATTGCAATATTTCTCTCCCCGTCCCGCCGTAATTCACCAAAATCACCGCATGTTGGGCACTAATTCCGACTTTGCCGTCGAGTTTTCCCTTAAATCCGCATTGCTCAATCAACCAAGCCGCAGGCACTTTCAGCTGATTTTCGGTGTATTTGAAAGCGGGAATGTCGGGATATTTATCCTGCAAATCCCAATAGCGCGGCAAATCCACAAGCGGATTGTGAAAAAAGCTCCCCGCATTCGGGTGAATTTTGGGGTCGGGAATTTTCTGCGAGCGTAAATCAATCACCTGCCGCATCATTTCAAGCGGAGTTTTAACTTTTGCAAGCCCTGGATAATTAGCGTTAATTTGCCCGTTTTTATTCAAACGCAGCGTAATTTCCACAATAAAAAACCGCTTTTTCCAAGCAGTTTGAAAATTACTTTTACGGTAAGCAAAACCGCAATCCGAAGCCGCAATGTCAAGAAATTTCTTATCCAGAAAGTCATAAACCCGAACTTTTTCCATAACCGATGCCAGCTCCACACCGTAAGCACCGATATTTTGCACGGGAGCTGCTCCCGCCGAAGACGGTATCGCCGCAAGATTTTCAATTCCAAATAAACCGCGATTGCAAGCAAATTCCACCACTTCTTGCCAAATCGTGCCCGCTAAAACTTTGAGCAGAACAGATTTTTCATCTTCAAAAGCAATCTCAATTCCAGAAAATCCCGCCCGCAGCACGCGTTTTTTGATGTCGCCTGCAAAAAAAATATTGTTTCCTGCACCCAAAATCACATCGTCAGGGCGAATAAAAACCGCCTCTTCGGCGGCTTCTAATTCCAACAATTCGTCGGCTTTCGCAATCGTCGCCAAACTATGCAAGGCGGATAAATCAACTTGATCTAATGAACGCATCAGGACAAATTGAATTTTTTGAGTTTGTAACGAAGTTGGCGGTCAGTAAGACCCAAGTTTTCGCAGATTTTCTTGCGGTCGCCATATTTTTCAATTGCTGCTTCCAAAATCCGTTTTTCATGTTCTTCCATCACCGATTTCAAATCTGCTGGCATATCTTCATCTTCGTCAGATATTTCGACACCGTCCTCGTCATCAACAACATATTCGTCATCTTCATTGCCATAAGTTCTATCTGGAATGTCATCGGTATTGAATTCTTCTTCAACAACTTCCTCTTCTTGGGCAACTTGTTCTGCAACAGCTGGTTTTTCCGCTTCTTTAACTGTTTTTTCAGCAACTGGCTGTGCTTCTTGTTTTTCTTCCTGAACTTCTTCACCGATGGCAAAACTATTACTACTTGAAATTTTTTCCGCGGCGGTTTTTTCTACCGCTGGTTTTGCGGGTGATTTTTCAACTTCTTGATTTTTAATTCCCGCATCTTCTGTTTCATCTAACTCAAAAGAAAAACTGCCCATTTGCGATTTTGGAGCTGCCGCTTTATTTTGTGAGCGAAGCGTCGGACGCAAAATCGGTTGCTCAACCTGCTCGCCAGATGAAGTATCAGCAGTGGCAATCGGTTTAGGTGATGGTCTGCCGCTAAATGGTTTTGCTGCGGCAGCAACGGGTTCTTCTTTTGCTTGAATACGAATGCTGTCAGCGGAAATTTCAGGAGTTTGGCTAAATGTCAAAGCTCGTTCCAGAATATTTTCTAATTCACGGACATTGCCTGGAAAATCGTAAGAATGCAATTTATCAATCGCTTCTTTGCTTAATGTCGCGTTTTTATGTTGCGAACGAGCTGCAAGTTTTGCTAACAAATGCCGCGCCAAAATTGCCACATCTTCACCTCTTTCACGCAAAGGCGGCAATCTCATATCTATAACATTCAAGCGATAAAACAAGTCTTCGCGGAAATCACCGTTTTTAACCAGCTGCTCTAAATTTTTATGCGTCGCAGAAATAATCCGCACATCAACCGCTTCTTCTTGCGCGCCACCAATCGGACGAACCGCCTTTTCTTGCAAAGCACGAAGCAGTTTTACCTGCATCGCAAGCGGTAAATCTGCCACTTCATCTAAAAATAAAGTGCCGCCGTGCGCCGAGACAAATAAACCATCCTTATCTTTATCCGCGCCCGTAAATGAACCTTTCTTGTAACCGAAAAATTCGCTTTCCACCAAATTTTCAGGAATAGAACCGCAATTTACCGCGATAAACGGTTGGTTAGCCCGAGCGGATTGTTCGTGAATTGCACGAGCAACAACTTCTTTACCCGTGCCGCTTTCACCGTGAATAAAAACAGGAGCAAGCGAACCAGAAACCCGCACAATCATTTCGCGAACTTCGGCAATACCTTCACTTTCCCCAATAATCATCGCGGCGAGTGCTTCGGCATTTACTTGCGGTGCTGCAACTTTACCCTGTGCAGCTTTGGGAGCTGCATTAGGGTGTTTATACTTTTTTGCAGGAGTAGAAGCCCCCGTTAAATTCTTGCAAACCGTGCGTAATTGTTTAAGCGAAAACGGTTTATTTATAAAGTCAGATGCACCGAGTTTTAAGGCGCGAATTGCCATATCCATCGAACCGTGCGCAGTCATAATGCAAACAGGCGTGCCGCCAAAATGCTTGTTTATGTATGCCAACATATCAAGACCATCTCCATCAGGCAGACGCACATCACAAAACACCACATCAAATTGCTGATCTTTCATAATCTTTTTCGCGTCGGCAATGCAATACACACTCGAAATGCTACTTACCTGACTTTTCAGAGCCATTTCTACCATTTCACAAATATCGCGCTCGTCATCAATAATCAGCACATTAGACATAAACACAGTCCTCACAAATCTAAAATTAAATTCATATTTCAATTGACAATTTTTGTCATATATTTGCTGGTATTTTAGATAATTCGCGACAATTTTTGTCAAAGCGATGCCAAAAGTCGCAAAAAAACGACAAAATTTGTCGCAAAACTTCTATTTCAACAAATTTTGTCAAAAAAATTCCGCAAAAAAATAAGCGAAAACCGAAGTTTCCGCTTATTTTTTAGGCGCAGCTAAATTTAGATTAGTTCTAATTTTTTTCACCTCGTCATCTTGAGCGCAGCGAAGGATCTGCCGATAGAGATTTTTCGCCTACGGCTCAAAATGACGAATTTTTAGACGCATTTTTTATCGTTCGCAGTGCAAATTTAATCGTTATGCACTTCCATCGTAATGCGAAATCTCGCGCCAGTTTCACCGTTATCTTTCGGCACATAAGCAATCGTCGCCTGATTTGCCAAAGCCATCTCCCGCACCAGATACAAGCCTAAACCGATACCCTTACGCGATGAATAAAACGGTTCAAAGATATGTTCTGCCTGCTCTAAATCCACACCGCGACCGTTATCTTCAATATCCAAGAAAATATAACGACCATTTCCCGACAAGCGCGTAATAACCGCAATTTTTAATTCTTCCAAACTCTGACCCGAATGCTTCAAAGAATTCAGAAGTAAGTTATGAATAATTTGCGATAAATGACCTGGATCAAAATGCACACGGTAATCATCAGTTGCTTCGGTATTAAGCGAAATATCAACAACTTCCAGATATTTATCAGTTTTTGAATTTTCAATTGTCTCTTGCAGAAAATCTTGCAGCACCAGCACTTGATAAGTTTGCGCACGGTTATCAAACATCGCCAAAATATCCCGAATAATCGCGTTTATCCGTTCAGAATTGATCGCAATTTTCTTGCAGAGTTTTTGAATATCGGGATTGTCTTCTTCTAACTCTCCGAGAATTTCGTTCGCCGCCTGAATTGTGCCCAAGGGATTTCTGATTTCATGGGCAATTCCCGCTGAAAGCCGCCCTAAAGATGCTAGCCGTGTTTCACGCACGCGGCGATAACTGACCTCGATATTTTCCAGAGAAATCATCGCCAACGGGTAGTAACCCGTGAGATAAATCGGAGTAAAAGTCGCGGTAAATTCCTCATTGGCAATTTTTATTTGATGATGATCTTGATATTTTTTCTCTTTCCAATTACGGAAATATTCCACCAAAGAAGTATCAAGCTGATGCAACATTTTCGGCATTTGCGTATCAGCAACCTTGAATATTTCACGGATTTTCTGGTTAATCGCAATAACTTCCGCTTTTTCATTCACCACGATTAAACCGTTCGGCATTTCCGTAATAATCGCCGCGTTAAGTTGCTTGCTTTTGGCGTAGTAGTTACGGTTAAGCTTGGCGCGAATATCGTTATCCCGTGCGGTATTTGCTAAAAAACCTAACAAAAATAACACCGCAGCAGCAGCCAAAATCACAATAGTAATTGCCAACCAATCCGACGGTAATTTTGAAATCGCTCCCTGAAAATGCTCCACAAATTCACTAAACGAAGCAAATTGCAAACGAGCAACGCCCAAAAAGTAACACATTGTCGCGACAAATACACAGACAACATAAACAAAACAATGCCGAATATTTAGCACCAAAACCGACATCAAAGTTGTCAGCATAAAAAGAAACAATATCGGTTGCCACTGCACTCCCAAGCGAAAAGAAGATGCAATCAACAAAAAGCAAAGCAAATCTAAAAGAGCCGAAACCAAATAAAACCGTTCGGTAGTGCGTTTTTTATTACGGAAATTCCAAATATTCAAAAGTAGTAATAAAAACGCATAACTAAATCCGACAAATACCACCTGCTCGCGAGTATCAAAATGTTGCTGCCAAATGAAAGGCTTGTCGTTGCCAGCCAAAAAAGATGAAAACAAAACGATGACAAAGCAAATCAAAATCCGCACAAAATTGAAAATAACCGCCATCCGCTCACGCACCTTAAATGAGCGTTCGCCAACTATTTCCTGAACTTGCAACTGATCCCGCAAAGTAAATAATTGCTGCACCTGCTCGGGTTCTTTGCCTAAAATAAGCTCTTTTACTCGCTGATAAAACATTTCGCTTCCTTGAATGAATAAGTTGAGTTTTAGATGATAAAAAATTCACATCAATGTTTTGTAATACAACTGCATCATAAAAAATTACGGTTTTTACTAATGGCTTGTAGAAAAATTCGTCATTTTGAGCCGTAGGCGAAAAATCTCTATTGACAGATCCTTCGCTGTGCTCAAGATGACGAGAAGACGAGAAAAAATAGAACTAACACTAAATTTAGACACGGTCTTATCAAATTAACCGTAAATCGATTCATATATCATCAATGAACTTATTATCAAATTTTTACTATATTCAAGGAATAACTATGACCGATTCAGTAATGCAAATTGAATACAAAATTCTCGACCAAAGAGTAGGAAACACTATTCCACTACCAAAATATTCCACCATCGGCAGCGCGGCAATGGATTTACGCGCCGTCTTCGATGAGGAATATATCGATATCAAACCAAATGAAACCCACCTCGTCGGCACGGGAATCGCCTTTTATATCGCGCACCCAGGCTTTTGCGGAATCATTTTGCCCCGTTCAGGTTTGGGAAATAAAGGCATCGTGCTCGGAAATTTAGTCGGCTTGATTGATAGCGACTATCAGGGGGAATTAAAAGTCTCTCTATGGAATAGAAGCCAAGAAACTCATCGCATCCAACTCGGCGAAAGAGTTGCACAATTTCTAATAATGCCCACCTTCCACGCAAAATTATTACCTGTTGAACAATTTAGCGGCGGCGCAAGCGAACGGGGAGAAGGCGGTTTTGGTCATACTGGTCGCGGTTAAAAAACGCACCCTTTGATATTAAAGTCAAGCAATTCGAAAAAATATTATCGGAATAAAAATGCAAGAAATCATAGTAATAAAATACGGCGGTAATGCAATTGAAGATATCAATTCCTTGCAAAACTTCGCTACTGCATTGAAAAAATTACGGCAAATCGAAAAAAGAAAAATTGTGCTAATTCACGGTGGCGGTCCGCAAATCAATCATTGGCTACAAAAAACAAATCTGACTTCCAAATTTATTGATGGACAAAGATATACCGATGAAAAAGCTCTGGAAGTGGTCGAAATGGTGCTCTGTGCGAATGTCAATAAAGCAATCGTTCGGGCTCTCTTAAAAGAAAATATACCCTCTGTGGGCATTTCTGGCGAAGACGGAAATACACTGGAAGCCGTACAAAATCATACTCTTGGGCTTGTTGGAGAAATAAAAACGGTTAATTGCAAGCTTATTTTGCAACTTTTAGAAGCAGATTTTTTACCCGTAATTGCCCCTCTTGGCATTAGCGAAGATAAAAATACCGCTTTAAATATAAACGCAGATTATTGCGCTGCAAATATCGCAGCCGCCTTAAATGCCGATGAATGTTTATTTATGAGCAATGTCGATGGCATTCTGGGAGAAAATAAAACATTGATAAATAAAGCAAATAGCGGAGAAATTAAACAGTTAATCAAGAACGGAATTATCTCTGGCGGAATGATTCCAAAAGTAAATTGCGCGCTTTTTGCATTAGAAAAACAAGTCAAAAAAGTGCGAATAATTAACGGTGAAAACCCCGAAAATTTACTTATGTTTAACACTCTTGGCACAGAAATAGTTTTATAAACTTTGCACATACAAACTTTGCACAAAAATTTAGGAGCATCAAAACTATGGCAGAACTTGATACCGCAAAAACTCAAGCTTTAATTGAGTTAAGCTCTTGGGCGGAAGAAAATAATATTTCCAGCGAAATAATTCCTAGGGATGTGGCAAAATTAGCCGAACTGGAGAGCTTAAATTTTTCATCTCTTGCGATAAAAAATCTCCCCTCTAAACTAGGATTACTCGATAATCTAAAAAAAATATCTATCACCGCTTGTAAGGAATTAAGCAATATTCCAACAAGCATTTCTGGTTTGAATAATTTACAAATTCTGGAAATAACAAACTGCCCAAATTTAAGCAGTCTTCCTGATGAAATCGGCGATATTTTGTCCTTGCAAATATTGATTATTTCCAACTGTCCAGCAATTGCGCAATTACCCGTAACTTTGTCGCGATTAGAAAATCTGCACACTCTTAATTTATCTTTTTTAAGCTCTTTAACCGCCATTCCAGAAACTTTGGGGAAATTATCGCAACTAGAAGAATTGGTTTTAACAGGCTGCGAACAACTCTCTTTCCTACCTGAAAATATCGGTGATTTACAACTCTTGCAGGAATTAAATGCCGACCGTTGCGTCAATTTAGAAACCCTCCCCGACTCAATTGGAAGGCTTAAAAAACTCCGCCGACTTTATTTAAGTTATTGCAATAAATTAACTAATCTTTCTGACAATATTCAACATTTAAGCAACTTACAAGAGCTTGATTTAAGCTGTTCAGAGAATATTTCGCATATTTCAGAAGAAATCGGAAAATTGCAAAATCTCGTTGAATTAACACTATCTTTCTGCAAAAACTTAACCACAATTCCCGACGGAGTTGGCAATTTAAGCAAATTACGCCGCATTAACTTACAAGGATGCAAAAAAATCATCTCTTTGCCTGAAAATTTTGTTAATTTGAAACAATTGCAGGAATTAAACCTTTCCGAATGCGAACATTTATCCTATTTACCTTCCGATATAAATAAATTACAGGCTTTAAGACGGCTTAATTTGCGTGCTTGCGAACGCTTGACTAGGCTTCCAAATACAATCGGCGAGTTATATGAATTAGAATTTTTTAACTTATCAGAATGCCGTAACATCAGCGAATTGCCAGATTGCTTCAAAAAACTACATAAATTGCAAAGATTAAAACTTTCAGGTTGTGAAAAAATCGAATTTTTACCGACAACAATCTGCGATTTAGATAACTTGCAACAACTGGATTTACAAGACTGCTCGGCAATAACCGCCCTGCCTGAAAATATCGGTAATTTGCAAAATCTCTGGGAGTTAAATTTGACTGGCTGCGAAAATTTAACCTCTCTGCCAACCAGCATCGGGGCTTTGTTTAACTTGCAAAGACTGAATTTAGAGTATTGCGAAAGTCTCATCGACTTACCAAGTTCAATCGGTAATTTGCAAAAACTTTGGGAACTTAACCTGCAAAATTGCGAAAAACTCGTTGAAATTCCTGAAAATATCGGTCAATTGAAAAAATTACGCACGCTGGATGTGCAATCTTGTTCCCTACTTTCCAAAATTCCTGACTCGCTTTGTGAATTAGCAGAATTGCAAATCTTGAATATCCACGATTGCGATAATTTAATCCATTTACCAGAGCAATTAAAGTCAATTGAAGGACTAAAAATAATCCATTAAATTTATATTAAACTAAATGAAATTCGCTGCAATTTAGCAGCGTTTTTTATTTTTACGGACTTTTTACGGGAATTTCACGGGATTTCATTTTATGAACTTAAAACATCCGCTTTATTTTTTCATACTCTTTGGCTTATTTTTTCACACTGTTCAAGCAGAAGAAATAGAGAAAAAGGAAGAAATAATCCATAATCAAACTAATAATTCGGCAATAAATTTAACCTCTCTTAATGAATTTGACGATGCAAATCTCAAACCTGATGACATTCCTTTTGAGAGTTTGCAAACTTTTGTCGATGTTTTTGATGTGGTTAAACGGCGTTTTGTGGAAGAAACCGATAATCGCCATCTCATTGAAGGTGCAATTCGCGGTATGCTCACCCGCCTCGACCCGTATTCAAACTTTTTATCCGATGCTGAACACAACAATTTTGAAGCCGAAGCAGAGGGAAATTATGCAGGAATTGGACTAGTCTTGGACATAAAAAATTCCACTGTTACGGTTATTTCTGCCATTGAAAATTCACCAGCACAGCAGGCGGGAATTAAAAACGGGGATTTAATTACTCATATTGATGAAAAAGATATTCAACATTTGAATATTGATGAAATAAATAAACTTCTCAATGGCAATATCGATTCGCAAGTAAAACTTACTATCTTGCAGGAAAATAAAGTGCAAAATATAACTTTAACTCGCGAAATAATTAAAACTTCGGGGTTATTTTCCCAAATCAAAAATAATCAGTTTGCCTATATTCGAATTAACCAATTTCAAGAAAACACTGCCGATGATTTATTAAAAGAATTGCAAGCTTTGCAAGTTAAGCATCAACTTGATGGGGCAATTATCGATTTAAGAAATAATCCAGGCGGAATATTAGAGGCGGCAATTTCCAGTGCTGATTTGTTTCTAGATAGCGGGATTATTGTTAGCATCAAAGAAAGAGACGGCAAAAAACAGGATTTTGCTGCTGAAAAAGGCGATATTTTTGCAAATAAATTGCTACTGGTATTGATAAATAATAGCACTGCTTCTGCTGCTGAAATCTTCACGGCTGCCTTAAAAGATAACCAACGAGCAATTGTTGTCGGAAGAAATTCTTTCGGCAAAGGTAGTGTGCAAACCGTTATTCCACTTTATCACGGCGGTGCGGTAAAATTAACTACCGCCTATTATTTAAGTCCCAAAGGAGAACAAATTCATAATATCGGTATTGCTCCGCAAGTTATCTTAAAAAATAAAGCGGAAAATAATCAGGAAGATAATAAAGACTATGAACTTGAAGAAGCTTTGAATATATTGTCTGCTTTATACACTGCCGATAAAAATAAAGATAATCAAGGCAAAATAGAAAATTCCCAGGAAATTCAGAAAGAGAAAACAAAATAAGGCAATTGTCCGCACTTGACATAAAAATTCAAATTTATATCTAATCATGCAAATTAGCAAGTTGCGCAATCACGATTGCAAGCAACATTAAAAAACTACCGAAAAGCATTAAATAAGTCATCTTCTCACCGTAAAAAATATAGGCAAAAATTGCGGCAAAAACTGCCTCAAAAGCAAGAATTAGCGCGGCATGTGCGGTAGGAACTTTCCTTTGACCGTAACCTTGCAATAAAAAGGCAATTCCTGATGAACCTAAACCTAAAACTAGAATGTCTAAATAGCTTTTTTTATACCATTCAAGATATAAGAAGACTTGCACTTTTCCGAGAATTAAAACTAATAAAAAACAAATTAAGCAAACAGAGGCAAATTGCCCGATTAGCAAGCCTAAAATTGCGGTTTTTTTCACCGCCAAACCCAAAATCAACACCTGCACGGCAAAGCAAAAAGCACCAATTAAAGTCAAAGTATCGCCAAAATTCCAACTTGTGTCATTAGTTCTACTTACCGCGAAACAAAATAAACCCAAAAACATAATTAGCACAGCCAGCCAAAAGACTTTATTCGGTCGTTTGGTGCGCAGAAAAAAACAACCCAAAATCGGCACCAAAATCACATATAAACTAGTTATAAAACCTGATTTGGCAATACTCGTATAAGCCAACCCTGCTTGCTGAAAAAACATACCAGCCGAGAATAATAATCCACCCATTGCGCCGTAAAAAATCCACTCTTTATTATTAAATAAAGCGGTTTTATTTTTATTATTTCGCGGAAAAAATGTAATTAGCAAAACAAATAAAACCGCAATTAAAGAGCGGGAAAATACAAACCAGAGCGTGAAAACCGCAACTTCTGACAATTCAGGAATTTTTGCCGCATCTCTCTGAAACAAAAAGCCAAAGCCGAAAATAATCGCCGTAACTAATAAAGCTAAATGTCCGAGATTAAATTGCTTATACATAATGCTTAATTCAAGCCTTATTTCTTACTTGATTTAATCGGTCTAGGATATTTTTGGCGATATTGATTTAAGAGTTTTTCCGTTACTTTATCTATCACAATTGACGGTTGTTTATTTTTCCCATCACGATTGGAGCGGTAATAAATATAAGTTTTTTCCTGCAAATCACCCTTGGCATCAGCTTCATTCAGGCGATTGACACGGCTATATTGATGTAAATAAAGCTCACCATCCATCAAACGGAAAGTGTAATACACAATATCCACTGTATCATCAACCATATCATGGGTCTCAATAGTAAAAAATGACCCTTTCGAGCCAATTTTTGCTATCTCTTTACCGTAAAAACAGAATTTTTTACTATCAGAATTACCATTTATCGTTGCGCAATTGTAATTTGTATCGTTGCTAACTTCACTTTTTACCGTAATGCTATATGAAATATCATCTAATTGAATTTCTACATTACCAGCGGCAATATCTTCCGCATCAAATGACTGAATTGTGTTATTTTTTTGCGTGTTATTGGCTTGTGGTTTCTCTATCTGCGCATTATTTTTTTGCTCTGATTTGCTGACTTTTTTCTGCTCTTCTTTTATTTCTTCAACACTATCATTATTATTTTTTTCAACTGTTTTTTGCTTTTCCTGCGGTTTGTTTTCCGTTTTTATTGCCTTATCAGGATTAAAACATTTAACCGTTATATCGCTTGTTTGCAAATTGTAATCAGCGTTGCAAGTTTTTTTATCCGTTTTATTTTCGCCTTCTTCAAAATTATTCAAAATAAAGCGATATGCACCGTTATTTTGCTCTTCTTTGGCAACTTTATACTTAAAAGAGCTTAATTCAGCTGTTTCCGTAACACGCTCGAATATATCTCTATGCTCAATTTCGCTAATGTCTGGCATAAAAAAATCGTCATCATCAGCGTATAAATTTGCCACTCTTGCGGCAAAAATTGCGGTAAATAAATAAAAATATTTTGCTCTCATTTTTTATGTCTCCTTGATTGAATTTAAGAATTTCTTTTCATTTGTCTTAATACATCTCTGGCGTGTTTATTCGGTTTGCGTTCTGGAAATTGCACCATTTGTCGCATCATTTTGATTTTTTCCTGCTCTCTTTCGCGATTCTTTTTACTCTCTTCATCTTCAAAATAAAAGCTATCGGCAATTTTTGCACTCACTCTAATTTGCACTCTTTCCAGAACTTTTATCCGATAAATACCGTTTGGTTTTTCAATTTGCAACTCATCTCCTCGCAAAATATTGCGCGCAGGTTTTGCCCGATTGCCAGCCACCAACACTTTTCCCTGTTCAATTGCCCGCAGAGCATCCGCACGATGGCGAAAAAAACGCGCCGCAACCAGCCATAAATCCAAACGACATTTTTCTGTATCCGCCACCGTCTTAAAGGCGGGTTTTTCTGTTGATATTTCTTTCATTTTTATTCTCATCGTGTATCTAAATTTAGGGTTAGTTATATTTTTTACCCTCATCATCCTGAGTGTAACGAAGGATCTGCCGATAGAGATTTTTCGCCTACGGCTCAAAATGACGAGTTTCGTAGATATGCCCTTAATTTTTACGGACAACCACTCCGCGCTCCGCCAAATATTCTTTCGCTTCCCCGATGGAATATTCCCCGAAATGAAAAATACTCGCAGCCAGCACTGCATCGGCTCTACCGATTTTTATTCCGTCAAGCAAATGCTGCAAATTCCCCACCCCGCCGCTAGCAATAATCGGAATATTCACCCGTTCCGATACGGTTTTGAGCAATTCATCATCAAATCCGTTTTTAGTGCCGTCTCTGTCCATACTGGTTATCAACAGCTCGCCTGCACCGTAATTCGCCATTTTTTCTGCCCAGAAAACCGCATCAATTCCCGTTTCGCGCCGTCCGCCATGGGTAAAAATTTCCCATTTACCGTCGCCCGTTTTGCGCGCATCAATTGCTACCACAATGCACTGGTTACCGAAAAATTCCGCTGCCTCGCGCACAAATTCAGGATTTTTCACCGCCGCACTATTTATCGAAACCTTGTCTGCGCCCGCATTGAGCAAATCACGGATATGCGCAATTTCACTCACACCGCCGCCCACTGTCAGCGGAATAAAAACTTCGCTCGCGACTTTTTCCACTACCTGCAAAGTCGTGCTACGCGCTTCCACCGATGCGGTTATGTCTAAAAATGTAATTTCATCCGCGCCCTGTTCGTTGTAACGGCGAGCGCATTCGACAGGATCGCCAGCATCACGGATATTGACAAAATTTGTCCCCTTCACAACCCGACCGTTTTTGATATCCAAGCAGGGAATAATGCGTTTAGCAAGCGGCATATTTGCTCCTTAAAAAATTGTTATTCATACAAAAAAATCCGCTCATTTTTACCGAGCGGATTTTTTATTTTTCCTTTATTTTTCCTGATTAAGAATTGCTTATTCTTCAACGCTTTCCGAGTTTTGCGCTTCTACTTGCGGATTTTCGCCTTCCGCATTAAGCGCATCTACATCTTCTTCCGTCTCGGCAATTCTTGCTGCGGCAATAACTTTGACATCTTCCGTCGTTTTAATCAAACGCACACCGCGGCTATTTCTACCGCAACTGCGAATTTCATTAACCCGCGTGCGAATTAGCGTGCCGCTATCGGTAACAATCATTATTTGCTCATCATCTTTAACCTGCATCGCCGCAACCGCACGACCGTTACGCTCATCGCAGACGATGGAAATCATTCCCTGTCCGCCACGACCTTTCGCCATATAGTCAGATAGCGGTGTGCGTTTGCCGTTGCCGTTTTCGCAGATAGTCAAAATCTCTCCTCCGTCAGGATTCACCACGCAAAGCGAAATCAGCGACTGACCTTCTCGCAATTTAATTCCGCGCACTCCTGCCGCGCCGCGCCCCATCGAACGGATAAGTTTTTCATCAAAGCGAATAGCCTTACCAGCATCGCTAAATAGCATTATGTCGCTCTCACCATCGGTTAAAGCCACACTTACCAACTCATCGTCTTCACGGAAATTGATTGCTTTTTTACCGAGACTGCGGCGCACGGAAAATTCCGTAAGCGGTGTTTTCTTCACCACACCTTGCTTCGTCGCGAAAAATAAAAATTTATCCTCGGAAAATTCACGGATAGCCAGCACGGTATTTAGCCGTTCTCCTTCCTCAAATGGCAATAAATTAACCACTGGACGACCTTTTGCGGCTCGCCCCGCAACTGGTATCTCATAAACCTTCAACCAATAAACCTTACCCTTATTCGAAAAACACAGCAAATTGTCATGGCTGCTGGCAACCAAAATATCGGAGACAAAATCATCATCTTTCAGGGACATCGCATTGCGTCCGCGCCCACCGCGACTTTGCGCTTCATAATCAGAAAGTGCCTGCGATTTGATATAACCCGTTTGAGTGATAGTGATGACGCGTTCTTCTTCGGCGATTAAATCTTCGCTGGATAAATCGATATGTGAAGTGATGATTTCCGTGCGTCGTTTGTCATTGAAATTATTTTTAACTTCCACAAGTTCTTCACGGATAACTTCAATCAAACGATCTGGGTCGCGCAAAATATGCAGCAATGCCGCAATTTCATCGAGCAATTTCAAAAATTCATCGCTGATTTTGTCCTGCTCCAATCCCGTTAAACGATGCAAACGCAAATCCAAAATTGCCTGCGCTTGTTCAGGTGATAAGCGGTATTTTTGACCGTGCAAACCGTATTCCGCCGCTAATTTGTCAGGACGAGAATCTTCCGCTCCCGTGCGTTCTAAAAGAGCGATAACACCGCCGCCTTCCCATTCCTGTTCTAACAATGCCGCTTTGGCAATATCGGGAGTTTTCGATGCACGGATGATGCGGATAATTTCGTCGATATTCGCTAGCGCAACGGTTAGCCCCTCCAAAATATGAGCACGGTCGCGCGCTTTGCGTAATTCAAAAATCGTGCGCCGTGTTACAACTTCCCGTCGATGCGATAAAAATACTTCCAAAGCCCGTTTGAGCGACAACTGCCGCGGCACGCCGCCAACCAAAGCCATCATATTTATGCCAAATGAGACTTCTAGCTGCGTCATTTGAAATAGCTGATTGAGAATTACCTGCGCGCTATCACCTTTGCGGACTTCCACCACCATTCGGATACCTTCCTTATCGGATTCATCACGAAGTGCGGTTATTCCGTCGATTTTTTTCTCTTTAACTAATTCCCCGATTTTTGCCAAAAGATGCGCTTTATTAACCTGATACGGCAGTTCATCAACCACAATCGTTTGCTTTTCGCCTTCTTCGCCTTCGATATGGGTTTTCGAACGAATGTAAATTTTCCCCTTACCCGTTTCATAAGCTTCACGGATACCCTTAATACCGTTAATCATCGCGCCCGTCGGAAAATCAGGACCAGGAATGAATTTCATCAAAGCATCGGTATCAGCTGCGGGGTTTTCTAATAAATGTAAGCAACCGTCAATTAACTCACCTAAATGATGCGGTGGAATATTCGTCGCCATCCCAACCGCAATTCCCGAACTACCGTTAAGTAAAAGATGCGGCAAACGCGCTGGCAAAACCGCTGGTTCCTGATGCGAACCGTCATAATTCGGAACAAAATCAACGGTATCTTTTTCTAAATCAGTAAGCAGAGATTCGGAAATTTTTTGCATTCTGGCTTCGGTATAACGCTGGGCAGCTGGCGGATCGCCATCAACCGAACCGAAGTTTCCTTGTCCATCAACCAAGGGATAACGAAGCGAAAAATGCTGCGCCATTCGCACCAAGGTTTCATAAATTGCGCTATCGCCGTGCGGGTGATATTTACCCATAACATCACCGACAATCGACGCAGATTTCACATATTTTTTATTCCACTGATGTCCCTCTTTGTGCATCGAAAACATAACCCGACGATGCACTGGCTTTAATCCGTCGCGAGCATCTGGCAACGCCCGACCAATAATTACACTCATCGCATAATCCAAATAGGAATTACGCATTTCATCAACTAAATTTATTGGAAGCACTTCTTGTGCAAATTCGGTCATTACTTTTCCTTTATAAATCAATGAGTTACACAAAATAAATACAAATTAAAAACACTGTCGATTTTAAGTTATTTCCTTATTTTTTTATTTTCTCTGCTGTAATTAGCCTTTATACCGTCAGTTTTGACTGTAATTTAGCAAAAAGTATGAAATTGCAACACAAACAAAAAACACCCGCTTTGTGGCATTTTTGCAACGGTTTCGAGTGAAAAAATCGATTTTGTATCGAAATTACAACAGCGGCGGAAATAAAAATAGCGTTGTTTTTATTAGAAAAAAATCGATTTTGATTTTTCCGCAAGACAAAAAAACACGCGTTTTGCTTGTTTTTCTTACAAAAAAATTTATTATGTGCGGCGTTCGAGCAACTTGTTGAAAGTTGCTCGTTCTGTTTAAGTGTGATTAAACACAATGAATATCGAAAACCTTGCAAGACTTTCGTTTATTTTGGAGAACACAATGAAATTAAAAAAATTAATTGCTAGCGTTATGGTTGCATCTCTTGCGACTGTTGCGTTCGCTAATTCTGAATTGGAAACCGTAACTTCCAATGCAGATACCCAAATTTTGGTTAAAAACAACTTTGGCGAATGCGTAACCACCTTGGCTAACCGTAACTTAAAAGGTTGCGGCGAAAAACCAGCTGAACCAGTAGTACAAAGAGAACTTATTAACCAAAATATCACTCTCGCAGCAGATACCTATTTTGATTTCGACAAATCAGTTATCAAACCAGACGGTCAAGCTGCATTGCAACAATTAGCACAGCAATTGCAATCAAGCGGTGCTCACATTCAAAAACTCACCGTTGTTGGTAATACTGACTCAAAAGGTTCTGATGCTTACAACCAAAAATTGTCAGAACGCCGTGCAGCTGCTGTTGGTAACTACTTAATCCAACTCGGCATTCCTGCATCAATCATCGAAGCTTACGGTAACGGTGAAAGAAATCCAGTTGCTGACAACAAAACAGCTCAAGGTCGCGCACAAAATCGTCGTGTAGATATCAATGTTCAAGGTTATATTGAAAAGCAAGTGCAACCTGCTCCTGCTCAACCATAAACCTTAAATTTTTACTTAAAATTTTGCCTAATCCAAAGCCCCGCTCTGATGCGGGGCTTTTTATATTGAATATGGCGTATCTAAATTTAGGGATAGTTCTATTTTTTACTCTTGTTATCCTGAACACAGCGAAGGTTCTGCCAATAGAGATTTTTCGCCTACTGCTCAAAATGACGAATTTTTAGATACGCCTAATAGTTAATTTGTAAAAAACTGCACAAACAATTCCACAAGTTAAAAATCGCATTAGAGGTAATAAAAAATGAGCAAGCAACCCGCGGTTGGTTTTATCAGTTTAGGCTGCCCCAAGGCATTGGTCGATTCCGAGAGAATTCTCACCCAAGTCAGTGCTGACGGTTACCGTATTACCGCGGATTATCAAGATGCCGATGTAGTTGTAGTAAATACTTGTGGTTTTATCAATGCGGCGGTTGAAGAGTCGATGGACGCGATAAACGAGGCGATGTGCGAAAACGGCAAAGTGATTGTTACGGGCTGTATGGGCAATAAACCAGAGGAAATTTTGGCGCGTTATCCCGATGTTTTAGCAATTACGGGAGCGCAAAAGTATGAAGAAGTCATGCAGGCGATACACAAAGCCGTGCCAAAACCAAACAAAAATCCACATTTAGATTTAATTCCCGATTGCGGATTAAAGCTTACTCCGCGCCATTACGCATATTTGAAAATTTCCGAAGGCTGCGACCATAAATGTAGTTTTTGCATCATTCCTGATTTGCGCGGCAAACTTGAAAGCCGTTCGATTAGCAAAATTTTGCGTGAGGCGGCAGGACTGAAAAAATCAGGTGTGCAAGAAATTTTGCTAGTTGCGCAAGATACTGCTGCATATGGCGCGGATTTGCATTACGCGGAAGATACTTTTCGCGGAAAAAAATATCGGCAAGATTTGCTTACTCTGCTAGAAGAACTATCGCAACTAGAAATTTGGATACGACTGCATTATTTGTATCCATATCCGATTATTGAACCGCTAGTAGAAATGATGGCGGCGGGAAAAATTCTGCCTTATTTAGATATTCCCTTTCAACACGCATCTGATCGGATTTTGCGCGCGATGCGCCGACCTGGAAATATCGAAAAAAGCGTTGAGCGAATTGCAAATTGGCGAAAAATTTGCCCTGATTTATGCATCCGCTCGACATTTATCGTCGGTTTTCCTGGTGAGACGGAAGATGATTTTGCTGCGCTGCTTGATTTCATTGAGACGGCAAAAATTAACCGTGCTGGCTGTTTTGCTTATTCCGCAATTGACGGTGCAGCAGCAAATCGCCTCGAAAATCAAATTCCAGAGGAAATAAAAGAAGAACGACGCGAAATTTTTATGCAAAAGCAGGCGGAAATTAGCCGCGAACTGTTAGAAGAAAAAATCGGAGCAGTTCTGCCCGTTATCATCGATGAAGTTGATGTCGAAAACCAATCTGCTATCGGCAGAACCGCTTACGACGCACCAGAAATCGACGGTATCGTGCATATCGACGGTATCGAAGGAGTTGCAAGCGGAGAAATTGTCAATATCGAAATCGAAGATAGCGACGAGCATGACCTTTACGGTAAAGTTTTTTGATGGGCGATAAAATCCGCCCGTTTGCAGATTTTTACGGAGAACCGCAATGAATGAAGATGAAGTTTTTGAAACACTAATCGAGGGAATGAAAAATTTTTCTTATCTACCAATTCCAGGCGTTAGTGCCGATGAAGTAATGGCGGAAGAAGAGAAAAACGGCATCATCTTCCCCGATGTTTTGCGTATGTTTTACTTAAATTTCAACGGTGCAACTCATCCAGATGGCGTGCAAAGAATTTATGGTTGCGGGGAAGTTCAAGCAGCTCGAAATGAAATCATTGCGCATTTGGAAAAAAATATCGGTGCTGATTGGAAAGATAAAAAGCTCGAAAAATTCCAACTGCAATATCCGATGTTCCGCAACACACTTCTACACGACAAATGGATACCGTTTGCCCGTAACGGTGCAGGTTTTGGCTTGATGGATTACGCGCCAACGCGCTTCGGAAGATTAGGTCAAATCTTATTTTTAGAGATTATGAATACCGAACCGTTTGTAGAAGTAAGCCTGCATTCAATGAGTTTCAACGCTTGGGTTATGAGCTATTTCGAGCCGAATTATTTAGAAAAAAGCTGGAATTTGAATAACAACGAAGCTCCTCTGCCAGCCGAAGAAGGTAATGAAGAAGAAATCATCGCCAATGAATTATTTTCCTTCGTGCGGCAAGCCTTCAATCAGGATTTAATCAATCTTTCTGGCGACCCGAACGATCCAGACGCAGTGATACTCGGAGCAAATACGGATATGCCTTGGGTGTCTGCTGAATTTCGTGTAAGCAAATTGCCCGATGAAACAAATGCTTAAACCAGAATGCGAAATATTTAAGAAAATAAAGTTCTAGCGGAATAAAAAACAAAAATTGCTAGAATGCAGCCACTCTTCCCATTTGTTATAGTTTTTCGTTATGACAGCTCCTATTACCAACAATCTAGGCAAAATCGCCGAATTCGAAAGCTCTTACAACATAAAACTGCCGTTGTCTTTCATACAGATTCTCAATACTTTCAGCAATAAGCAGCAGCATCAAGATGCCAGCAATGCTAACGGTTGGTTGTCTTTGGAAAATATCTCTCTTGCGATTGATAACTGGAAGCAGTTTTTGACTACTTATTACGGCGAAGATTGGCATAACGCAGGACGCGGTCAATATCACAATCCCAATCACATCGCGCCTGTTTTGTTTAATGACCGTTGGATTCCGTTTTTACGGGTTGATTCCACACTTTGGTGTATGGATTTTTCGCCGAATAATTTAGGCATCGAGGGACAAATTATCCGTGTTGATTTAGGAGTTAATCTGGCGCAATATCACACTCGCCTTGAAGCGGATGATTTCTCTCTTTGGTTTGAAAAAATAACGAAAAAGAATAAAAAACGAGCTGTAACTTCACCAAATATCGAGCAGCAAACTGGCACTAATAAATCACCGTTTTCAAATGAAATTCGTGCGCATATCAACACCTACATCGGTGATATTTCCGCTGTATTTCAAGAAAACAAAACTTCTCTGCAACCGCTAGATTTATTCTGGTGCAACACAGAACTATCAAACAAATTAGAACCGTCAAATATCATCATCACTTGCGGTATGAGTGCCAAACCAATTCCTTCGACTGGCGAAGACGGAACAATGCCGCACTATGCTGAATTACTGATTATTCTTCCGCCTGATTGGCCGATAAATATCAATGCTTTTGCGGATTACAACAACTATTGGCCGCTGCATTGGTTAAAAACTCTGGCTCGTCTTCCGCATCGTTGCAATCAATGGATTGGCGAAGGTCAAACTTTTGCCAATTCGCAAACCGCCTCGACGATTGCCAACACTCCTTACGGTGGATTTTTATTGTTTTCACCGCTAATTTCTCTACCCGAAGAATTTTCGATTATGGAAACTCCTGATGGCGGTCTATTGCATTTTTATGCTCTTGTGCCGCTGACACCAGACGAGCTGACATTCAAAAACAATTTTGGTTTAGAAGCTTTTCTCTTGAAATGCAAGCAAGTTTCCGATGTTGCTATAACTGACCGTATCGTTGGTAACCGTCCTTCTGCTGTGGATGAAAATACGCGGATAAACCTCAATGATCAAGATATTTCAAAGCGCGTTTCAACTCCTCCAATTATCAATCCAGCGATTAGTGAAGCGCAGTTGTTATCTGGAATGAGTTCGTCTGGTGTAGCTGCGGCTCTTGCGCGGAAAAATGCTACTCCTCACGCAGCAGAAGAGGAAGACCATCATTTAACCGAAATCGAATTCGACTAATTTTCTTTCTATACATCTAACCGTCGCATTTTTCTGCGGCGGTTTTTTTATTTCTTATGAACGACGAACAAACTTCGAATAAAAAAATCATTTCCCCTGCTTTTATCCGTCGAATGGCGGTTTGTGTTTTTACGGGCTTTACTTCGGGGATGCCGTTTTTTGTGCTGCTGTCGCTACTTCCGATATGGCTGCGGGAC
This sequence comes from Cardiobacteriaceae bacterium, assembly GCA_017484165.1. Taxonomy (GTDB): domain Bacteria; phylum Pseudomonadota; class Gammaproteobacteria; order Cardiobacteriales; family Cardiobacteriaceae; genus RGIG9182. The sequence continues at coordinate 46,521 of JAFUTP010000050.1, forward strand.
AACGCGATGAATTTGGATCACATCGCAAAAATTACGGCGGCTGCGATGTTGCCGTATAGCTTGAAATTCCTCTGGGCTTGGAGTTTGGATATTGCTCTTCCGTTTGGGTTTGTTGGACGGCGGAAGTTTTGGACGGTTATCACGCAACTATTGCTGCTTTGCTGCACGCTTTTATTTTTACTCTGCAATCCGCAAGATGATTTTCGGTTTATTGCGACACTTGCGGCATTTTTCGGTTTTATTTCAGCTACAGCGGATATTGCGATTGATGCTTACCGTCGAGAAATTCTCCCTGACCGCGAACTTGGGCTTGGTAATTCTTTGCATATCAATGCTTACCGTATTTCGAAGTTAATTCCTGGTGCTCTGGGCTTGGTTTTAGCGGATATTTTTTCTTGGCAGGCAGCATTTTTACTTTGTGCCGCAACGATTTTCGCGATGATTTTGGCGGTAATTTTTATTTTTCCCGAACCGCAAAGAGAAGCTAAAGCACCGCGAACTTTTGAGGAAAGTGTTGTTTTGCCGTTTGTAGAATTTTTTCGCCGTCAAGGCAAAAATGCTTTTTTTATTCTGATTTTTTTAGTGCTATACAAATTCGGCGACAGCCTTGCAACGACGATGCAGAGTGCTTTTATCGTCGATATGCACTATTCCAAAATCGATATTGCCAAAATTGAGAAACTCAATTCGCTTTGGGCTTCGGTTGTCGGTGCGTTTATCGGTGGCGTGGTGATGTTAAAAATCGGGATTAACCGCTCGCTATGGATTTTCGGTGTAGTGCAGATGATTACGATTTTGGGCTTTTATTGGCTCGCCTGCTCCGGACCGTTTGATGCAATTGGTGCTTGGGAAAAATGGCAGCTTGGAATCGTCATCGCTGGCGAATATCTTGGAGTTGGGCTTGGGACGGCAGCTTTTGTTGCCTTTATTGCTAGGGAGACTAATCCCGCTTATGCCGCAAGCCAGCTTGCGCTTTTCACTTCACTAACTGCCCTTCCCCGCACGATTTTCGGTGCCGTAAGTGGTTTTTTAGTCGAAGGCGGAAAGCTTTTCGGTTGGCAGTTTGCGGGTTTGGGTTATGCGAACTTTTTTCTGCTCTGCTTTTTTCTCGCCATCCCTGGAATGTTGCTTTTATTCAAAGTCGCAAAATTTAATGAGCCTCAATCAAGCGGAGTTTGAACGCTATCGCCCGTTATAATCAGAGTTTTCATCGAACAGATTTATTCAAGGAGACAAAAAATGTCAGCAAAAATCACTCAAATTAGTGCTTTAGAAGTTTTGGATTCGCGTGGCAATCCTACAGTGCAGGTTACGGTTCAGTTAGACGATGGCGCAACTGCGCAAGCTGCCGTTCCTTCTGGTGCTTCAACTGGTTCAAGAGAAGCTTTGGAATTGCGCGACGGTGATAAATCTCGCTATCTCGGAAAAGGTGTGCAACAGGCGGTCAAAAATGCTAATGAAAAATTGCGTCCCGCTCTGATTGGGCATAGCGTGGAAGATTTAGCGGCTTTGGACAAAATTATGCTCGACCTCGACGGCGATGATTTCAAAAAAAATCTCGGTGCGAATTCGATTTTGGGTGTTTCTCTGGCACTTGCTCGGGCAAAAGCGGCTTCAATGCGTCGTCCTTTGTATGACATTTTACTGCCAGGTCAAGACAATTACACCCTCCCCGTTCCGATGATGAACATTATTAACGGCGGTGAACATGCGGACAATTCCGTTGATATTCAAGAATTTATGATTATGCCTGCTGGTTTTGAAAGTTTTTCCGAAGCACTGCGGGCGGGCAGCGAAATTTTCCATACTCTGAAAAAAGTTTTGAATGAGAAAAAATTAAATACAGCGGTTGGTGATGAAGGCGGTTTCGCACCTGATTTGAAGTCGAATGAAGAAGCCTTCGAAGTAATAATGCAAGCTATCGAAAAAGCTGGTTACAAAGCAGGAGAAAATATCTTTTTAGCGATGGACGCAGCATCTTCTGAATTTTATAAAGACGGAAAATATGTTTTAGCAAGCGAAAATAAATCATATTCCGCCGCCGAATTCGTGGATTATTTAGCAGGACTTTGCGCAAAATATCCGATTGTTTCGATTGAAGACGGACTTGCCGAAAGCGATTGGGACGGCTGGAAAGTTTTAACCGAAAAATTAGGTCAAAAAGTGCAATTAGTCGGCGACGATTTATTCGTAACTAATACCAAAATATTCCAAGAAGGGATTGATAAAAACATCGCCAACGCAATTTTGATTAAGCCAAATCAAATCGGTTCTCTCTCCGAAACGCTGGCTGCAATCGCGCTGGCAGATAAATCAAAATATGCGGCAATTGTTTCACACCGTTCAGGCGAAACCGAAGATTCAACTATCGCCGACATCGCCGTTGCTACAACTGCCACCCAAATCAAAACAGGCTCACTTTGCCGCAGCGACCGTATCGCAAAATACAACCGCCTTTTGACTATCGAAGCCGAACTCGGCGGTAAAGCAAAATATGCAGGAAAAGCTGGTTTGTTAGGAAAAATTTAATCAAGCCTTAATCAAAAAGCTAATAACGATGCAAACCCTTCATCGTTATTAGCTTATTTATTTTGAAAAAAATTATGTCTAGCTTTAATTTCAATGCCACCGTCTTATCTTTATTTTTAGTCGTTATGACTGCGATTCTCGGCGCGGTTAATTATTACCTCTGGTTATTACAAGAAGATAAAAAACAAAGCATTTCTGACTTACAACAACAAGTCGAAACGCAAACAGAAGAAAACCGTCTTTTAGCCGAACGAAATCAATATAAAAGCGATGAAGTCAATATTCTCCGCTCTCCTGATGCTTTTTATATTTATGAAGAAAAACTGCGGCAGGATTATGGAATGGTTGGCAAAAACGAAACATTTTTCGTGCTAAACGAGGCAGCGTATAGCGATGTCCAAGATGTTGCGGGATTATCAGCTTTTGAACGAAATGCTAATTCGCCATCGGTTGCTGTCCGAGAAAGCGAGCAATATCTCCGTGAAGAAGCACAACGGCAGGCGGAAGATTTACGCAATATTCCTGAATCTAACGAAGCACCACCGCCACCTGCTCCAGTTTTAGAATTAGAATCAATGCAATAATCTGGAAGTTATAAATGAAGCAGATAGAAGTCAAATTACAAAGGCAAAATCAAGATTATTCAATTTTGATTGCAAATTCACTTTTAAGCAATGAAGATTTAATAAATTCAACCGTTAAAGAACGGCAAGTTTGCATTGTTTCCAATCAAAATATTTACGATTTATATGCTGAAAAAATTAAGAATGGATTAAAAAACCGTCAAATAATCGAAGTAATCCTTCCAGAGGGCGAAGAGTATAAAAATATTTCCTCTTGGGGCAAAATTTTAGACGCAATGATGCAAAATCGTTTCGCAAGGGATAGTGCAATTTTGGCGTTAGGGGGCGGAGTTATCGGCGATTTGGCAGGATTTGCAGCGGCGAGCTTTCAGCGCGGTGTTGCGGTATATCAAGTCCCTACTTCGCTGCTAGCCCAAGTTGATTCGTCTATCGGCGGCAAAACTGGTGTAAATCATGAGCTCGGTAAAAATATGATTGGAGCTTTTTGGCAACCGAAAGCGGTGTTAATCGACCCAGAAGTGCTGCGCACCTTGCCAGAACGAGAATTTACCGCTGGAATGGGAGAAGTTATCAAATACGGTTTAATAAATAACTTGGAATTTTTTAAGTATCTGGAAGAGAATTTTCAAGCTATAAATAATAAAAATCCCGAACATTTAGCCAAAATAATCACAACAAGTGCGCAAGCAAAAGTCGATATTGTGCAAGCAGATGAATTTGAAGGCGGCAAAAGAGCACTGTTAAATCTCGGTCATACCTTCGGACACGCCTTGGAAACCTTGGGAAATTACACTCTTTATAAACACGGTGAAGCGGTGGCAATCGGTATTCGAATTGCAGCTGAATTAGCCGCAATAGAGCAAAAAATTAGCGATGAGAGTAGAAAAAGAATTTGCCAAATACTCACAAATTTCAATCTGCCAATTTCATATCAAAATAAATTCCAAGTTGAGGATATTTATCAGGCGATGTTTGCCGATAAAAAAGTCCGTGCTGGCAAATTAAGATTAGTGAAATTTCGGGAATTTTGTAATTGCGAAGTTTCAGCAGATAGTAAAGAAAAAGATATTTTAGAGGCAATAAATTTAGCGAAATAGTGTAAGAAAAAACACTCAACAGTGCAAAAAGGCGGTAAAAACACCGCCTTTTTATTGCCTTATTTATTCCTTCTCCAAATGCCGTTGCAGGAATTTTTCAAGCCCTATTTCTTGAATAAGATTCTCCTGCTCTTCCAACCAATCGATATATTCCTCATTGCAAGCAATTTGCGCTTTCACTAACTCCTGGGAAACAAAATCTTCAAGTTCCGCTAATTTGCCTGCAACTACTGCTTGTTCGCTATGATAAGTTTTCGCAGCATGCAAATCACAAGCGAGCATTTCTTGGGGATTTTCACCGATATTTAAGCGTCCTAAATCTTGCAAATTAGGCAATCCTTCTAAAAATAAAATCCTTTCGCTTAAAGTATCAGCATTTTTCATTGCTTTGATGGATTGTTTATAAACCCGATGATATAAATTTTTATAGCCAAAATGATTGAAAATACGCGCATGCAGAAAGTATTGATTGATTAGTGTCAGTTCAAATTTGAGTAATAAATTTAATTCTAAAATTATTGCACTGTCCGCCTTCATAAATGCACCTCATAATATAAAAAAATTGCACTAACCGAGCATTTTTAAGCATAAGTTAGTGCTTTATGAAAATCTTAAATTTGACTTTGCAAATAATTTTGCAAACCGATTTCCTTAATTTGCCGCAATTGTTTTTCCAACCAATAAGCGTGATCAACTTCGGTATCTTCTAATTGCTTAACCAACAAATCACGGGTTACAAAATCTCGTTCCTCTTCGCATAAAACAATGCCTCGTTTGAGGTTATCGCGCACACGGTATTCCAATTGCAAATCGTGATTTAGCATCTCTTCCACCGTTTTTCCCACCGCAATTGCTTCGGGACGCATATTCGGTATGCCTTCTAAAAATAACACTCTTTTAATCATTGAAGCAGCATGCAAGGTTTCATGTTCCATTTCATGATGATTTGCTTCATAAAGCTTGTTGTATCCCATATCAAGATACATTTCCGCATGAATAAAATATTGGTCTCTTGCGGCTAATTCACCCGCAATCATTTCATTCAAATAAGCTATTACTTTTTCACTTCCTTTCATTTGAAATCTCCGTTGTGTATTGCAAAAAAATAAAATTATAGAAACACTGTTTGATGATTTGCAAGCAATTTTTTGATTATTTTTTCTAAATATATTTAATTCTTATTTTGAACTTTAATAAGCTATTTGAATACTAAAAATATAACTTTTCATTTAACTATAAAGTCATTGTTTTATAAAGAAAAAATTACACTATTAGACTTATTTTTCAGCACTCTTTAACCGTAAATAATAATAGAAGTATTCTTATTTAGCTGCAAGACGAAAATCATTATTTTTTCTTCAACTTATAATCACGGCGATTTTTAAGTATTTACCACAAGACCGTGCATAAATTTATTCTCTCCGCTTTATTATTTTTTGCATTCATCGGCACAAGCTTTGCAGCAGTCGTGTCGGATTTGCGTTTTTTCCACTATCCGAACAACAAAGTGCGGATTGTGATGGAAATGGACAGCACGGTTAAATTCAACAAATTCACCCTATCCGACCCGCCGCGGCTGGTTTTCGATTTTCCTAATTCCTCGCATCGAGTGCGCAATTTGCAAATCGACAAAGGTTCGGTTATCGGTGTGCGGGCTGGTTACCGTAACGAGCAAACCTTGCGCTTTGTCATCGACCTAAATTCCAACGCCAAAACCGAAATTTTCCAACTCGCACCAGACAACGATAACCGCCATCACCGCGTCGTTATCGATATTTTCGACGGCGGATTAACCGCACCGATGCTCTCCCTCACCTCTTTGGAAGAAAGCCAAAGCCGCACTCAAACGGTAAAAAATAAACCGCAAACCATCGCGCCAATCGCTGCCAACAAACAGCAATCGGGGGTAGTAAAAAATAAAAAACCCGAGCCCACACGGCAAACAACGACAACAGCTTCAAACGGCAAAATTCAGTCGGCAAAAAAATCGGGCAAAACCGTTGTCTGCATCGATGCTGGACACGGCGGAACCGACCACGGCGCACATAATCCCGTAACAGGCTTGAAAGAAAAAAATGTCGTATTCGCCATTGCCGCCATCACCCGCCAAGAGCTCATCAAACGCGGTTATCAGGTTTATCTCACCCGCCCGTCGGATAACAAAATCGAAGTCAATACTCGCCCAAAACTCTGCCGTCAAGCGGGCGGAGATATTTTCGTTTCTATCCACGCCGATTCGGTCGCTAGCAATGACGGCATCGGCGGACCACGCGGCTCTTCGGTGTATATCCTCAATATGCGTGGTGCAAATAAACAACTCGATAGCTACCTAAACCGCCGCGCCAACGCTTCCAGCCTGCAATGGGACTTGAATGTCTATGGCTACAACCGTAACACCCAAGCCGCAATTTTGGCAATGCAAATGGAAGCAACCAGCGAAGCTTCGATGATTTTGGCTAAACAAACACTCGCGGAACTTGCCAAAATCGGCAAACTCGCTAAAAACAATGTTAAATACGAAAATTTCGGAGTTTTGCGCGGCGCAACCGAATTCCCCGCAATTTTGGTTGAAACTGGATTTATCTCCAATCTAGAAGAGGCCAAACTCCTCTCCACCCCAACTCATCAACAAAAACTCGCCCGCGCCATCGCAAACGGCATCGACGCATACTTCAAACTCCACACCCAACAACACAACCTCCTCAAAAACTAGGTCGCGTGCCGCGACGGGCGATCCGACTTCGCATTTACGAGTAGCGTTTTCGGTATTTATTTGCAAAACAAATCCGCCGTTTTTTACACGGCGGATTTTTTATTTTTACCGTCAATTTCTGCCATCTTCCATCATTTTGAGCGCAGCGAAAACTCTATCAACAGATCCTTCGCTTCGCTCAGGATGACGACAGCATTGTGGCTGTTTCACCGTCATTTTGAGCGTAGCGAAAAATCTATCGACAGATCCTTCGCTTCGCTCAGGATGACGGCAGCAGTGTTTGGCGGTTTTCCGTCATTTTGAGCGCAGCGAAAAATCTCACCGCGACCGTCATTTTGAGCGTAGCGAAAAATCTATCGAAGATCCTTCGCTTCGCTCAGGATGACGGTCATTGTTTGCGGTTTTCCCGTCATTTTTCGCAACAGGCAAAAAATTTCTTGACAGGCGGAAATTCTTTTATTTATAATCGCTCTTGCTTTATTGATAAAGCGTATTTTTTAATTTGTAACAGGAAATTTATATGAAAAAATTATTGACAAATCCGCAAAAAGATGGTAGAATAAGCCATCAGATGGCGGAGGTATTAATAGCGCAAGAGCGCAAGAGCGCAAGAGCGCAATAGCAAAATAAAAATTAAAACAGATGAATTTTTTTCTACTAATAGTAGAAGAAAAAATTTCATACAGCAGCAAATTATTAAATCCATATCTTTAATTATTATGACGGCTTCACTTTCAGCTGCGGAACAATCACTGGATTACCGTCCCACGGCGGGTCGCGACGCGCGACGGCGAACCCAAAGCAAAAATGATAAAGCAAAAAAATATGCTCGACAAGCGGTAAAGAGTATGGATTTATCGGCATTAGAGTGGTCGCGGAGCGCGACGGCTAGTCCTAGTTTTCAGTATATACAGGTAGGCAATTTTACGAGTGGCAGATATTCAATTACTAATTTAATTCGCGGTGAATATCAAAACTTACCGAATTCAATTACCGAATATTCTTATCCTGAATATCAAACTGTTGCCGAGACAAATACCGATGGTTTAAGTGGCACGACGATATCAAATTCGGTATTAAATGCGCCGAGTAAATCTAAAAATCAGCAAGAGGGTAGAAATACTCGTGCGGGAGTAGAAATTTCTGGCGGTAACAGTGAATATAAAAATGAAACT
>JAFUTP010000051.1 GCA_017484165.1 Cardiobacteriaceae bacterium
CTACAATGAATTATAAAGGCACGATGACAAGTGAATTTTTTGAAAAATGGTTTGTCGAATTCTTAATTAAAGAGCTAAAACCAAATTCAGTCATTATTCTAGATAACGCATCATTTCATAAAATCCAAAAACTACACGAAGAGGTAAAAAAATATGGTCATGCAGTGCTACCTTTACCGCCTTACTCCCCAGAATTAAACGAACATGAAAAATGCTGGGCAAACCTTAAAAAATATCTTCGAAGTGTAATTCATAATTACAATACAATTGAAGAGGCAATAATGAGCTATTTTGCTGGGGAATGACTATAGCATTCATTTACTGCCTGATGAAGATCAAGCAGGTAATCTAATTGTAGATGATCAAAGGCATCAATTAAAGGTAGAAATAGGAAAAGGTAACATTCCAAGTAATGATTATGCCAACCTATTTTTTACTTCTCGAGAAGCATTATTTGATTTTGCATTATCCTTATTAAGAGATGCTATATATGGAAATGTAATAACAAAACGAACAGCTAATCCAGACGGAACTTGGCAAATACAGTCAGAAACGATAGGTTGCCGTAGAGAAATCCTATCATATCCAGATGCAAATGGAAATATTGAAGTTTATGATGGTGTCAGGCTTGCACGAGATAGCGCGAGATTAAATATCTATGCTGACGATAAGCTGAAAGACTAAATAAAAACGGCGGAAATATTTTTCCGTCGTTTTTTATTAAAACAGTGCAGAAAATTTATAACTACAGTCCTAAACAAATAAATAAAAACAACGCTGGATTTAATATATATCCAGCGTTGTTTTTTAACCATAATTTAAGTTAATTTACCAACCTTTAACCGCTGCACCCTTGAAGATTTTTTCCGCAACTTCTAGCACTTCATCGGTTTGATAACTTTGAATAAATTGCTTAATTTCTTCGCGGTTTTCATCACCTTCACGGGTTGCGATGATATTGACATAGGGGCTTTCTTTCGGTTCAACTAACAAAGCATCTTTTTGCGGTAACAAATCGTGATTAACCGCATAATTTGAGTTAATAAACGCCAAATCGACATCTTCCAAAACCCGCGGCAAAGACGGCGCATCAGCATCAATCAGCTTAAATTTATGCGGATTTTCCACTACATCTAATTTAGAAGCCTGCAAATTTTCTGGGTCTTTGAGCTTAATTAAACCAGTCTTGTGCATCATAATTAGGGCTCTTGCACCATTCGTAGCATCATTTGGAAAGGCAATTTTTGCACCGTCTTTAAGTTCTTTTATATCTTTAATTTTTTTGCTATACGCGCCAATCGGATAAATAAAAGTATTTGCTGCAGACACTAACTTAAAGCCTCTATCTTTATTTATTCCGTCCATATACGGTTTATGCTGCATCGCATTCGCATCGATTTCCTTTTCTGCTAATGCCACATTTGGCATTACATAATCATCAAATTCCACCACTTCGACTTCTAAATTAAACCTGTCACGCGCAATTTTTGCCGCTGTATAGACTAATTCAGACTCCTGTCCGCTCATTGCACCGACTTTAATTTTGGCTTCTGCAATACTTGAAAAAGCCGCAAATAAAGCTACTGTTAGGGTTAAAAATTTTAGCTGTTTCATTTAATTTTCTCCGTATTGAATTAAAAAAGTATGATTTCATCTATTTACTCAAGGGCGTGTCTAAAAATTCGTCATTTTGAGCCGTAGGCGAAAAATCTCTATCGGTTAATCTTGAGCTCTTCTCAATATGACGAGGTAACAAAATATAGCTACTCTAAATTTAGATGCGCCAAAAACTTAACCAGCAAGTATTTACGATTATGGAAAAAGCCTTTTGCTCGTTTCAGTTTTTCAGCACAAAGCCTGCTTGCATAATGAAGCGGTTACCGTCATCACTTTCATCGTCCTGCACAAACCAACACTTGCGCTCAATTTGCTCTGCCTCTACACAAACAGCCTGCACTGGCATATCAAATGGCTGTTCGTGGCTGAAAGTATGCGTTTTTCCAGCATCAAGCCGAATGGTTTCCTTATTCTTACCCAGCTGTGGACCGTCGTTTTCATAGTTCAGTTCGTAAAAACTCAGAGTAATGGGCTTCATAGCTGTAAGCGTAACTGGCGTTTTACCATCAACCGCTAGCGCATAGCGCACTTCCACCAAAGTTGAGGCAGCAAGCTTTTCCGCCGCGTCCTGCAACAGTTTGATGCAATGTTCTTTATCTTCCTTGGATACATTCTCGCCAGCATTTTCGGCGTGCCAAAGAGCGTTATGCCCGTCGATATCTTTAAGCTCCGTGCTCGCCCCCGCTGCCAGCAACGCCTCAACCACAGCAGCGTGCCCCCCGCTAGCCGCTGCCATAAGTGCCGTCTCCCCAATATCAACATCTGCCTCATCAACCGACGCGCCAATATCCCGATGTGCATCTAGCAAAACCTGCACTACCTGCAAATTACCAGCTTCCGCTGCCAGCGTCAGCACGGGAATAGAACCATAATCAAGATATTTCCTTGCTTGTGCATTTGCACCGTCTTTCAATGCTTGCCGCAGCTCTTGTGCCGTGCCTTTTTCGCATAACTTGACAAAGTCCTCATCTTCCATCGCTGCCTCTGCACTCACGGCAAAAGCAAGCGCACAAAGCAGGCACAAAACATTATGTTTTTTCATACTTACTCCTTGAAAAATTTAAGTAATCAAGAACAGCTCTTTAACGATGATCTAATTTTTTCACCAAAAAATCACCGATACTTTGAATACTCTGCACCAAAACCACCAGTATGCACACGCAAGCAAACATAATCTCCAAGCGATATCTGTCATAACCATAAACTTTGGCTACTTTCCCGAGCCCGCCAGCTCCAATCGCACCTGCAATTGCCGTATAACCAATCAAAGCAATAATCACAATCGTCATAACCCCAACCAACCCGCTACGAGCTTCGGGAAGCAAAATTTTCCAGATAATCTGGCGATTATTCGCTCCCATTGATTGCGCCGCTTCAATTAAACCTTTCGGTACTTCGTTAATAATGTTTTCCGTCATCCGCGCAATAAAGGGAATTGCAGCAATAGTTAATGGCACTAATGCCGCCGTATTCCCAATCGATGAACCAATAATTAAGCGTGTAAAGGGAATTATCGCTAACATTAAAACCATAAAAGGGATAGAACGAGTGATATTAACTATAACCCCAAGTGGATAATAAATATATTTATTTTCTAAAAAATTCTTCGGACGCGAGCTGTATAAAAGCACACCGAGCGGAATACCAATAATCGCCGATAAAAACGCCGCCGTAAAGGTCATATATAAAGTTTCCAGCGTGGCGGTAAATAGTAAATTTAATATTTGCGGATTAAATATTTTTTCGAACATAACCCAAGACCTCTAAATCTAAATTTTTACCCTGTAAGTATTCAATTCCCGCAGCAATATTTTCTTTTTCAGCAATCAATTCGACAATAATTATGCCGTCTGATTTATTGTCAAAATGTTCGATTTTAGCTTGGAGAATACTCGTATCGATATTAAATTTTCGAGTGAGTAGCGAAAGCAAAGGTTTATCAATAATTTGCCCTCTGTAATGCAATTTGATAATCGGATAATCACCAGTTGAATGTATATTCTTTTGGTAAAAATCAGGCAAATTAAACTTCTCACTTTGCCGCACAAAAGCCTTTGCAATTTCCGTTAAAGGATTATTAAAGAAATCAGCAACTCGGTTTGTTTCTATAATCTTGCCTTTATCAATCAAGGCAACTTTATGGCAAATTGACTTTACAACTTCCATTTCATGAGTAATCATCAAAACGGTCAAACCAAGCTCTTTATTTATCTTGGCAATCAATTGCAAAATATTTTCCGTAGTTTTGGGATCTAGCGCAGAAGTTGCCTCATCGGAAAGTAAAACTTTGGGATTACTAGCCAAAGCTCTGGCGATTGCAACTCTTTGCTTTTGCCCACCTGAAAGTTGCGCTGGAAAGTATCCGCCTTTATCTTTCAAGCCTGTTAAATCAAGCAATTCATCAATGCGTTTTTTAATATCGCTTTTATTTTGTTTTAACAATTCCAAAGGCAGAGAAATATTTTCAAATACAGTTCTATTTGCAAGCAAGTTGAAATGCTGAAAAATCATACCTATTTTATGCCTTGCAGAGAATAGTTTCGCCTTATCTAATGTGAGTAAATTTTCACCGTTAATTATTACTTCACCGCTATCGGGTCTCTCTAATAAATTAACACAGCGAATTAACGAACTCTTCCCTGCTCCACTTTCACCTATCACACCAAAAATTTCACCTTCTTTGACTTCTAAATTTATACCGTCAAGTGCCAAAATTTGCTGATTTTTGCTCTGATAAGTTTTCGAGATATTGCGTAATTTAATCATATTTCCTCCGAATTCTTATTATCAAATGTAAAAATAATTAAAGCAAATAACCAATAAATATATAACTAGAAATAAATGCTATATTTCAACCCCAGACTTCATCACCGAGTTCAAGTTGATGTTTTATTGCCAAAATTCGGATAAGTTTTTCGCTCTTAATTTCATAGCGTGCGACATAACCTGTTTTACCGAATGGAATAATTAAGTCGCGGCAATTTTTTTACTCCCCTGTGCTTTTTTACCGATATGCGGAAAATCGCGCAATTGATTGACTTTACTACGAATAGCACTCGCTGCACGATTGGCAGCTTTATCATTTTTGAATAACAAAAACCGCCGCAATCGCCGTAAATCAGCCAGTGCTCGGTCAGAATAAATTATTTTCCTTTCCATACTGGACACGGTTTTTCGTTTTCCGTTTCCCAACTCGCAAGCCATTCATCTACTTCTTCATAAGTAAAGTAAATTCCAGTTTCATCCATATGCCGTCTTGCCGCTTCCGCCTCTTCACGGAATAATTTTTCTCCCAAGGTTTCTTTTAACTCTACGGCTTCTTTGTCAAGTGTTTTTATATTTTCCATTTCTACCCTCTTCTACCTATTTCAACCAAATATCATCACCGAGTTCAAGTTGATGTTTTATTGCCAAAATTAGCAGCTCTTCGCTAAAAATTCTATATCTTGCGATATAACCTGTTTTACCAAAAGGAATAATCAAATCACGACGAACATTCGAACC
>JAFUTP010000052.1 GCA_017484165.1 Cardiobacteriaceae bacterium
AGTTTTTCTTGTAATTTTTCATTAGCTTTTCTTGCTTTTTCTAATGCTCTACCGCCATCTCCGTGCTGTTCATTTTTTGAACTGTCGCTTGCTTTTCTTCCACCTGCACTGCCACTATCAGCTTGACTGTTAGTGTTAAAAACCCACGGTGTATTAGTTATATTTTTACCGTCTTGCGTATTATTTTTTGCATTGTTTAGTTCAGATAATGCGCCGTCAAAATCTTCTTTATCGAGAAAATCTCTTATTGCCTGTTCAATTTTATAATCAAGCATTGCGATATCTAAAAGCATTCTCGCTTCTTCAATATCGCCTGCCATTAAAGCTTTTTTAAGTGCGCTTATTGTGCTTGGTTCTCCGATTCCTGCCTGTCTTGTTTGATATTTTTCACTATCCGATGTTTTTTCTTCTACTCTTTGACTGCAAAATTTATAGATAATTTCCTGATTTTCTGCCCTCTGCGCTAAAATTTCAGAGTAATAAAGTTTGCGTAATTTACCCTCCTCACGGATAAAAATTTCCCTGTTTGGATTATTTAATAATTCCAGATTTTTATAAGCTATTTGACAGCGTTCTTGGACTGTAATTATTCCCTTATCTGAATAACAATTTACCGTCAAAAATACGGTAAATAAAAATATAAAAAATTTTTTGAACATAATTTTTTCCTTTGATGCTTGAATAAAAATAACGCCCAGCGAATAGTAAATATTGCTAGGCGTTATTTATTTTATGCGGAATTTTATGCAAATAAAAACTTTTCTTATTTAGAAATTATCACCGCTTTGGAATATTATTTTTAATTTATTTTAGAAAGCAAATAATCGATAATTTTTTCGGCAATATCAGTTTTTGTTGCCGCATTGAAATTTTTTTCATCATTTTTGCTAATTACGGATATTTCATTTAATTCTCCACCAAAGGGGAATTGGCTCACATCATTTGCGCAGATGAAATCCAAGTTTTTCTTTGCTAATTTTTCTTGGGCGTAGTTTTTGAGATTTTCCGTTTCAGCTGCGAAACCGACGACGAGTTTGGGGCGTTTATCGGCTGGCAGTTGGGCAACCGTTGCGACAATATCGGGATTTTCAATTAGTTCTAAATGAAGCGCACCGTCTCGTTCTTTTTTATGTTTTTGGCTTAAAACTTTTTTCGGGCGGTAGTCGGCAACGGCAGCGGTGGCAATAAAAATATCCGTGTCGTTTGCAATATTTAATGCCGTGTCAAGCATTTTTTCTGCTGTTTCACTGGGAAATATTTGGCAGTTTTCTGGCGGAATTTGTTCGCAATAAGCTTTGATTAAATTGACTTTGAGACCGCGTTTTAATGCTGCCCGAGCGAGTGCAAATCCCATTTTTCCGCTGCTACGGTTAGAAATAAAGCGCACGGGGTCGATGTTTTCCCGTGTTGCTCCGACGGTAATGGTTACGGTTAGCGGCTTGGGAGACGGTGGAGTTAGCGGTTGGGATATTCCGAGGACTTCAAAGGCTTTTTGGGCGATTTTCTCGGGCTCTTGCATTCTGCCGATTGCGTTTTCACCGCAGGCAAGTTCGCCTGATGCGCTTTCTAATATGTAATGTCCGCGCTGTTGGAGTTTGCGAAAATTTTCCTGTGTTGCTGGATGCAAGAGCATTTTGCTATTCATTGCGGGCGCGAGAATAACGGGAATATCGTTGGCTGCGAGGTAAAGAGTGGAAATTAAGTCGTCGGCAATGCCAGATGCGAATTTGGCAGCTAAATTAGCGGTAGTCGGTGCGATGATTAGGCAATCTGCCCAGCGTGCGAGTTCAATATGGCTCATTGCAGCTTCTGCTTGCTGGTCAAATAAATTACGGCGCACGGGCTCGCCGCTTAATGCTTGCAGAGTTTGCGCGGTGATGAATTCTTCGGCACTTTTGGTTAGCACGCATCTAACCGATATTCCCTGTTTTTTGAAGATGCGCACTAAATTTGCTGATTTATAAGCCGCAATGCTGCCGCCGATGCCAAGCAGAATTTTTTTTGAAGACATTTTTTTTTGCCGTTTTTTTGGTTGCTAATTAAAGATGATTGCTGGTGATGTTGAAGGTGTTTGTTATGTAGTCTAAATATAAAGGTATATAAAAATAGTTTCAGGCGCATCTAAATTTAGAGCAGTTCTATTTTTTTACCTCGTCATCCTGAGTGCAGCGAAGGATCTGCTGATAGAGATTTTTCGCCTGCGGCTCAAAATGACGAATTTTTAGACACGCCATTCATTAAACAGCGAAAAAGGCGGTGAGTAGAGCAGCTGTCGCGCAAGTCTCATCTTAATTTTTCTCGAAAAATGAACAAAAATCGAATTTTTCGACAGAGTATTTAGAAAATTGATAACAAATTTTGTCGAAATTGTTGCATAATTAGCGAGCTTTTCACCGAGGTGGATTTGAAGATTAATTTGCGGTGAAGTGATTAGTTTTATTTTTCGAGTTTTTCAAGGATTAGAGAATTATGTTCAAAACAGCTCTGGTTATCGATGATTCAAGATTGGCACGGCTTACTTTGAAGCGCCTCTTGACTTCGCAATATGGCATAAAAGTTTTTGAGGCAGAAGGGGTATTAGACGCAGAACATTGGGTAACGCAAAATGTTGAACCCGAGCTGATTTTTATGGATGTGATGATGCCTGAAATCGACGGTTTTGAAGGTCTTGCCAGAATGCGTAAAAATCCGAATACGGCTCACATTCCAGTAGTTATGTATTCAGGTGATATTTCTGAAGAAGCCCGTAAAAAAGCTCGTGATAGCGGTGCGAACGGATATTTACCAAAACCAGTAGATGCGCAAAGATTAGAGCATTTGCTCAAAGCGTTAAGTCAAAGTATTGCAGCAAGTTCTGCGCAAATTGCTGCCGAAGAGGAAGAAAAGAAAGCAAAACAACAAGCAGCGGAAGCGGCAAAACAAGCGCAATTCGATATGGAACATCAGGCTACGCAAGTCAATCGAGTTGCAGAGCAGCGGCATTTCGAAGCAGAGCAAATGCGCAGACAAACTCAACCGAAAGTTACTCCGCAAGAAGTTCCAAAATTCACCACCGAATCAGAACCGACTTTGGTTTTGGGTAGCGATATGCCAGTTCCACCGCAAGATCAAAAAGTTGTGGTTATCAATCAAACTACCAATCAAATTCCAGAAGAATTGCAGCAGCGTTTGAGCGACTTGGAAGACAAGGTTAATCAAACTCGCTCCCAAAATAACAAGCAAAGAGAAATTGTTGCGGACATCGACCGTCAGCGTCGGGAAATTGGTGTTTTGCGGCAAGAAACTCAAAAAGTCAGCAGTGTTTCGCGTTTAGCGGTGATTTTGGCGGTTCTCGCTATTTTGATTGCTGCTGGTATTGCGGCTTACAGAATGTTTTAATTGATTTGAAATTTTCGTTTGTAGATTGATAACGCCGTGTTTTGCGGCGTTTTTTTTTCTGATTTAATTACAAACTTTTTGATAAGAAATAAAAATTTAAGGAAGTCAAAATGCAACAGACAGGCAATATTCAAGAAACTCTTGGGGTGCGTGAAAAGGCACTGCATATCAATTTAGATGAGCGCAAATACGGAACAATTGTTGAAATCGGCGCGGGACAAGAAGTAGCGCGGCATTTTTTCCGTGCTGGTGCGGCGGCAGGCACAATTGCGAAAACGATGTCTGCTTACGATATGCAGGTTTCTGATGCGATTTATGGTGCGGAGCCGAATCACCGTTATGTCAGCCGTAATCGGGTTTTGTCGATGCTCAATCATGAATATTCGATTTTGCTGGAACGGGTGAAGGATAGCCGTCCGAAATCTTCAACATTTTTTGTTTATGCCGCAACGGTTGCCGCGAAAAGTTTCCGCCGTAATAGTGAATGCCATGCTTGGTGCGGAATTCGTTTGCAGCTTTATCCCGAAGCTCAACCGAGTGAAATTATTGTCCATGTCCGAATGCTGGATTCAGATGCGAATAAGCAGCAGGAAGCTTTGGGGATTTTCGGGGTAAATTTGATTTATAGCGCGCATTACGATTTTTCCGATCCGCGCAAAATTATTGACCGTCTTACCGAAGGTTTAAGTGATAAGCAGCTGGAAATTGACAGTATTGAGTTTTCTGGGCCGTATTTTGAGGATTTAGACAACCGTTTAATCAACCTGCATTTGATTCGCGCTTGGAAAACGCGGGCGATTATGTTCAATCCAGAAGGTAAAGTTTGCGTGCCAGTGGAGCTGCTTTATAAGAAAAATATTTTGGTTATTCGCGGTAACTTCAAACCTTTCACGCTTTTGCATCAGGATATGTTTGAGCAGGGGATGCGGGAGTTTGCGCAACTGCCTGATGTCAGCGATGACAACACAATTCGCTTGGCTGAAATCACGATAAATAAATTGACTAGCGATAACAAAACCATCAACGACAGTGATTTTCTCGAACGCGTCGATCAGCTCACCAAGATGGGCTATTTTGTGATGATTTCGGATTATGTCCGTTATTTCCGTTTGCGGGCGTATTTTCGGCAATTTACGCAACGGCAAATCGGTATTGTTTTGGGAATGGTCGGTTTGCGCCATATTTTTGATAGTGATTTTTATCAGGGCGTAATTGGTGGAATTTTGGAAGGTGTCGGTCAGTTGTTTCCTGATAACACAATTGTTTATGCTTATCCCGAACACTCGGCAGACGGTGCGCGGATTGACTGCGACAATATTGAAATTCCCGACAATTTGAAATATCTCTACCAACATTTGCGTTACAACAATTGGATTCGTCCGATTTCTGATAGCCGTGTTGGTTTGTTTGATATTAAATCGCGGGAAGTTTTGGCGGATATTCAGGCAAACCGTAATAATTGGGAAGCGAAAGTGCCCGAGCAAATTGCCGAACTTATCCGTGAGCAACGCTTATTCGGTTATAACAGCAAGTAAGTGTTGAGTTTTAGTTCAAAAAGCCGCCGTCTTTGGCGGTTTTTTATTTTTTTTTTTGATTATTTGGGTGTATCTAAATTTATGGTTAGTTCCATTTTTTATCCTCGTCATCTTGAGCACAGCGAAGGATCTGCTGATAGAGATTTTTCGCCTACGGCTCAAAATGACGAATTTGTTAGACAAGCCCATTTTGTTTTTATTTTTGGAGGAATGAAATGTATAAAACTTTATTGATTAGTGCTTGCGTATCTTTATTCTTAACCGCATGCTTGCCGACTGGCAGTCAGCAACCCTTGGAATTGCCAGAAGAAAAACCGCATTACGGCGATGGAGCTTGGCATTTGATTGACGGAAATTTGGACGGAAAACAAATTAGCGGTAATGAAAAAATTACTTTGGAACTTTCAGGCGGTCGTGCTTCTGGTTTTAGTGGTGTGAATACCTATTCGACTGCGGCGCGCAAATTTGCGGGAAAACTTTCGGTGGATGAACAAATTCAAATTACCAGAATGGCAGGAACGGTAAAAGAAATGCGTTTAGAAAGCCAATATTTGCAAGCTCTGCGCCGTGTGAAGTCTTATAAGGAAGAGGGTAATCAATTATTTTTAACGGGAGAGGGAGTGGAGCTTAATTTCCGTAAGTAGTTGGGAAAAAGTGTAAAAAAAAACCGCTCAAGTAAAGGAGGTAAAACTTAAGAGCGGTAAAAGGAGGAAGATATGAACTGGTGGGTCTGGAGGGACTTGAACCCGCGACCAAGCGATTATGAGTCGCCTGCTCTGACCAACTGAGCTACAGACCCGTAAAAAAGCGGCGCATTCTAGCCAAGTTAGAGTAAAAGTCAAGGAGATGATATGCAGCAAGTGTTATGGAAAAAGGCGGAATTTGCCGTAAAAATTCCCGTAATTGCAGGAACAACGCTTAGTTCTTATCCCGATTTTGCCCGCGGTTTCAATCTTGCAAAACACATTGAAGATGATGCAGAAAAAGTCGAACAAGCACGCTTGCGCTTGATGCAGGCGACGGGATTAAACCGCCGTTTTCTCTGGCTTAATCAAATTCATAGCGCGGAAGTTATTACGGCAGATAAATATTTTGACGGCGTATCCGCGGATGCCGCGATTTCTCGCGATAAAAATACGGTGGCAGTAGTGATGACGGCAGATTGTGTGCCGATATTGCTTGCCCGTCGCGACGGTCAGGAAGTTGCTGCAATTCACGCAGGTTGGCGTGGAATTTACGGCGAAATTATTCCGCGGACGGTAGAGAAATTGCAAGGCGAAATGGCGGATTTTTATGCTTATATCGGTCCTTGCGCGGGACGGGATAAATATGAAGTGGATACCGAATTTCGCACGCGCTTTTGTGAAATGAATGCGGAATTTGCGCGTTTTTTCCGTCCTTCGGAGAGAGAAAAGCATTATTTAGCGGATTTGGTCGCTATTGTTAAATATCAGTTGAATGCTGGTGGAATAAGCGATGAGCGGATTACTGGCGGTGAAATTTGCTCGATTAGTGATGAGAGATTTTTTTCTTACCGTCGCGACGGTAAAAAAGCTGGCAGAACTGCAACTTTTGTCGCTTGTAATGGATAGCTGAAAAATTATGTGTTGTCTTAATTTTTCTGTATTTTTTTCAACGGTAAAAATATAATCGGCGGTAAGTTTTACACAAAAAGTCAAGGGAAAAATATGAAAAAGATGAATTATTTATTGGCGGTCTTCTCCTTGTTATTGTCATTTAATGTTGCGTTTGCTGGCACTTGTGATGACGAAAACGATTGTTTTTCCAAAGGTGAAAAAGCGCGCGAAGACGGACAATTGGTTGATGCTCTCGATTATTTTGACCGTGCTTGCAATATTGAAGATATGTCAAGTTGCTTGGAAATGGCAAAAATTTATATGCAGGGCGGAAACGGAGTTCAGGCAGATGCTATGCGGGCAGCAAATTTATTCAATACCGTTTGTGAAAAAAATCAAAATGCAGAAGCTTGCAACGCTTTGGCGAAGTTGTATCAACTAGGCGAAGTTGTTCCAGCAAACATTAAAAAAGCATTCGAGTTGTATGAAGTTTCTTGCGGACGCGGTAATTGGGAAGCTTGTAATAATCAGGCGGTGCTTTATGAACAAGGTCGCGGTGTAGTGCAAAGTAGTCAAAAAGCATATGAATTGTATTTAGCGGCTTGTAATGAAGGTGATTTCAAATCTGCCTGCGACAATCTCGGAATGATGGCGCAAAATAACAACAATTACGCGATGGCTGCGAAGTTTTACGACAAAAATTGTAAAAATGGTTACGGTAAATCTTGTTACAACCTTGCATATTTGTATGACAAAGGTATCGGTGCGGAACAAGCAGATAAGGAAAAAGCTGCGCGCTATTACCAAGAAGCTTGCGATAAAGGTGATCAAAACGGTTGTTCAAAATTATCCGCTCTTTGATTTGATTGAAAAATCGATGCAAACCGCCGCTTGATGCGGCGGTTTTTATTTTTGTAAATTGAGCTTTGTAAGATAAACACATATTTTTGTATGCTTTTGATGTATATGGTTGAGTAAAAAATTGTTGTTTTTTATCAATTAAGCGAATTTTTTTGCCTGTGGGTTATAAAATCCCGCGCTTTTCGTGCTTACAAAACAATACGAGGAACTATGACGAGACTGAATTGCGCCGCGGTTTATTCCATATTTACCGCGCTTTTCTTTATGCCGTTTCTTGCTCGCGCCCAAGTGGAAATTGACATTCCCGCTGCTAGGCAGCAAGCGGTGCAAAAAATTGCGGTTGTGCCTGTGCAAGGTGATAGTGCGCAGGAAATGGATTACATAATTTCATCGGATTTGCATAAATCTGGTTTATTTCAACCGATTGCGCCGAACCGTTTGCCAGGTCGTCCGACTGAACCGTCGCAAATTGATTATTCGGCATTTGCTGGGATTGGAGCAAATTATGTAGTTCTCGGCAGAATGCTTGGAGGAGGGCAGGCGCAGTTTGTGTTAAGCCAAGTTAATAATCAAAATATTGTTTTTAATGAACGGATTTCTGGCGGTGATAAACGGGCAGTTGCGCACCGTGCTGCTGATTTGATTCTTTATTACCTCACGGGCAAGAAGGGTGTTTTTTCGACCAAAATTGCCTTTGTTTTAGAGCAGGGCGGCGGCACTTCGCGGCGTTATAGTTTGATTGTTGCCGATATTGATGGAGCAAATCGTCGCACAATTGCCAGCAGTAATGAGCCGATTTTGTCGCCAGCTTGGTCGCCAGACGGTTCGCGGATTGCTTATATGACATACGCTAATCATCATGCGCAAATTATGGTTACCAGTGCATCTGGCGGTGGTGGTCGAGTTGTTGTGCAATCAGAGACAACGAGTTCCGCGCCAGCTTGGTCGCCAGATGGTTCGCAGTTGGCGGTAGCTTTGGCGGATAAGCAAGGAAATACCGATATTTATTTAGTAAGTGCTGGCGGCGGTGGCAAACAACGCTTAACCGATCATCCAGCGATTGATACCGAACCAGTTTTTTCTCCTGATGGCGGTTCGATTTATTTCACTTCTGACCGCGGCGGTAGTCCGCAAATTTACCGAGTTTCCCGTTCTGGCGGTGCAGCGCAAAGAGCGGTTGTCGGTGGAAAATTTTCTGCTAATGCCTCGCTTTCACCAGATGGCAAATATATGGCTCTGACGCGGCAAAGCGGTGGTGGTTATCAAATTGGTTTATATGCTTTGCATGGCGGTTCTTTTACGGCTTTGACTAATGGACGCTTGGACGAAGGTGCAAGCTTTGCGCCTAACGGTGAATTCATCATTTACGGCTCACGCGAAGGCGGTAAAAGAGTGTTGAAAATGGTTAATTTGAAAGGTGAAGTAGTGCAAACCTTGTCGGATTCATCAGGAAAACTGCGTGATCCAGCTTGGTCGCCAAAATAATTTTTACATCAGATTTTTTGAATATAGAAAAAAATTCTTTTTAAGGACAAAAAAATGCAATCTAAAAAAATATTTTCTTTAACTGCTCTTCTGGCTGTATTTTTACTTTCTGCTTGTTCCAAACCGTATAACTCTGGCGAGGAAAATGCCGATGGAACGGGAGCTGCGGACGGTGGAGTTTATGGAGCTGATGGCTATACCGTTCCAGGCGGTAGCGATATTTACGGTAATCAAGGTATGAATAACCGTGCGCAGTTGGGAGATTTTTACGAAGATCCGACTTATGGCGTAAATGTGCAAGGCGGTCCGCAATCTTCGGCGAAGGATAGAGTGATTTATTTCGCTTATGACAGTGCGGAATTGGATTCGCGGTCTTTGGCGGTATTACGGGTGCATTCGCAATATTTGCGTGAGCACGGAAATACTCGCGTTGTGCTTGAAGGTCATACCGATGAACGCGGCACGCAGGAATACAACATTGCTTTGGGCGAACGCCGTGCATATTCGGTGCGCAATCAGTTTATTAGTGAGGGCGTAAATCCAGAGCAAATTCGGGTTTTAAGTTACGGTGAAGAGCGTCCAGCATCGGATTGTCAAGATGAATCTTGTTATGCTCGTAACCGCCGTGCGGTGATTGTCTATTAAAAATAAATCTCATTAATAAAGCTGCGGTTAAATCCGCAGTTTTAGTTTTGAATTCAATAAAACTTATACCGAAAAATCAAGGAGAAGCAGATGTCAAGCAAATTGATAAAAAATAAAACGATTGTTTTGCTTATTTCTCTAACTGTTCTTGCGGCTTGCGGCGACCGTGAAAGAATGCTCGAAGAACAGCTTAACGAAAACAAAAAAACTATTCAGCAACTGCGCAATCAAGTAGTTGATTTGCAAGCGGAAAATTCTGGGTTAAATCAGCAACTGACGACGGCGAAGCAGGGCAGAATTCCGACGGGAGTTATTGCGGTGCAAAGCGGTGATTTGTATAGCCGTGTGCAGGAAGGAACGGCGATAACCGCGGCGGGTGAAGGTTATCAACATGCTTTGCAGCTTTACCGTGCGGGCGATTTGCAAAATGCGGAAAGTGCTTTCCGTCAATTTTTAGCGACTAATCCGCAAGGCGAAGAAGCAGCTTTGGCGAATTATTGGCTCGGTGATGCAGCGTATAACCGTAGAGAGTATGACCAAGCGGCGGGATATTTAGCGATGTCGCTGAAAATTTCTCCGCAGGGCGAAAAATCATCGATGGCGATGCAAAAGTTGGTGCAAAGCTTAAAAGCAGCGGGGCGTAATGAAGATGCCAGAGTTTTAGAGCAAAACGGTGTTGCGGCTTTGCAGGTTGATAACTAAAAACATTGTGAATTAGAAATTTAAGGAGTCAAAATGAAAGCGACCAAACTTAAATTATTTTTATCAATAGCTTTAACGGCTACTTCATTTGTAGCACATTCCCAGGACGCATCAAGCGAACTTGCCCAAGCGGCACAAGCGGCGGCACAAGGTGATAAGGCAGCGGCAGCGAAGCATTTGCAAAATGCTGCGAATAAAGGTGATGCGGTTGCGCAATTTAATCTCGGTGTGGCTTATGCAAGTGGCGACGGTGTTACGGCAAATGAAAAAACCGCAATTGATTTATGGCAAAAATCTGCCGCGCAAGGTTATCCAGCCGCGCAATATGAACTTGCGATTTACTATTTGAACAAAAATCAAGCATCAAAGGCAGCACCGCTTTTGAAAACTTTGGCGGACAAAGGCGACCCAGCCGCACAATATAACTATGCGATGATGCTCGGAAAAGGCGACGGCGTGAAGAAAAATGATGCGCTTGCTTTGGAATATTTACAAAAATCAGCGGCGCAAGGTTTTCCGCCAGCACTGCAAGCAACGGGGCAAGAAGCAGCACCAGCGCAAGGTCAATAAATATTGTTATAACCGTCGTTTTAGCGGCGGTTTTTTTATTTTTTAACCGCTTACAAATGCAAATCAACTTAATCACTATCGCAAGCAATGTTCCTGCTTGGGTTGAAGCGGGATTTCAGGAATATTCCCGCAGGCTCGCGCAAGCTGGGATTACGGTAAATTTGGAAGAAATTAGCTTGCAAAAACGCGCCGATGTGCGCCAAATTGCGGCAGCGCGGAATAAGGAAAGTTCGCAGGTGCTGGCAATTGCTGCTAAAAGTTCTTACATTGTCGCACTAGACGAAAGGGGAAAGGAATATTCCAGCCGCGAACTTGCGGAAAAATTCTCTTTCTGGCAGGAGCGGACGAATAAACTTGCGGTGATTATCGGTGCGCCAGAAGGTTTAACCGATGAAATTCGCGCCCGCGCTGATGAATTTTGGTCGTTGGGAAAATTAACTCTGCCGCATACTTTGGTGAGAGTGGTGGCAATCGAAGCTTTATACCGCGCTTGGTCTATTACGCGAAATTTACCATACCATCGCGATTAAAAAATATCCCTATTGCTACTGTTTTTTACTACTGGGCGCATATAAATTTAGGGGAGTTCTCTTTTTATCCTCGTCATCATGGATGCAGTGAAGGATCTGCCGATAAAGATTTTTCGCCTAAGGCTCAAAATGACGAATTTTTTGGACAAGCCCTACTGTTATTTTTATAAATCACGGAGAATATCAATGAAAAAAATTTTAGTTACAGGCGGAGCTGGTTTTATCGGTTCAAATCTAGCAAAACATTTTGTGAAAAATGCGGAAGTTTTGGTGATTGATATTTTCCGTTCAACCGAAACATTTGCTAATGGCAACTTAAAAAGTTTTGGGCATTTCAAAAATCTGCTCGGTTTTTCTGGTGAAATTTATTGCGGTGATATTTGCGATAAAGAGACGATTAAGAAAATTTGCGATTTTGACCCCGATGTGATTTTTCATGAAGCGGCAATTTCTGACACCACGGTTGCCGAACAAAATGAGCTGTTGCAGGTTAATTTGAATTCCTTCGATGAACTTCTGAAAATTTCGCGAGAATTGCAAGCAAAATTGATTTATGCCTCATCGGGCGCGGTTTATGGTTCAGCACCTGCACCGCAAAAGGTTGATAATGGGGAAAGTCCGCGCAATATTTACGGTTTTAGCAAGCTGATGATGGATTACAAAGCACGACAATTTGACCGCAAAAATCATACAAAAACCATCGGTTTGCGCTATTTCAATGTTTATGGCGGTGGGGAATATTTCAAAAATACAACCGCTTCGATGGTTTTAGGTTTTGGCTTGCAGATTTTGTCTGGCAAAGCACCGCGATTGTTCCACGGTTCGAATGAAATATTTCGTGATTTTGTTTATATAAAAGATGTGATTGCGGCGAATGAAGCGGCGATGCAGGCAGAAGATGTTGGCGGAGTTTTTAATGTTGGGACGGGCAAAGCGCGCAGTTTTCAGGATATTGCCGATATTTTGCAGGGGTTGTTAGGGACGGATTACGGTAATGATTACATTCCAAATCCCTTTGCTGGGCAATATCAATTTTTTACGCAGGCGGATATTGCAAGCACGGTAGAAGAGTTGGAATATAAACCGCAGTGGTCGTTGGAAGACGGTATCGCGGATTATTTACCAGAAATTAAAGCAATTGCGGAAGGAAAATAAACAAAAAAGGCGTGAAATGTTTTAACCGTCTCACGCTTTTTTTTTCACATCTTTACGGTTTTTATTTGATATTTAGTAATTATTTATTTCCTCTAATAGTTGGAATTTTATATTCTACCCCGTCTTTGTTAAAAATAATACCTTTTTCATCAGTTAATTTGAATAATTCATCGACTAATTGTTGAAAAACAGCTCTTTTTTTAAGCCGTTTATGGAATATTTCTAATTGTTTTTTATCAGGTGTTTTTTCTCCATTTTTAACAGCGAGGAAATCACGGCAGCAAATGCTATCAATGCATAGATATTCTGTTTTTGAATAATCTGCTCGAAATAACAGCATAATAATTGACATCTTGAACAATAAAACTGGGTCGTATTGCAGTTTGATGACAGCTAAATTTTCGTTTAATGTCGGACGAAAAACTTCAAAATCAATCAAATATCCTATGCTGCCAAGAGCTTTCATTTGCTGAATATATGCTTCATCTTCTTCCGTTGTCATAGGGATTTCGTCTGCTTTTCTGTTCATCATTTTCAGCAATGCTGAATACATTAGTTGATATAGTCATTTCGCATCAAAGTAACAAAATATGTTACAATAATTTTTTCAGCTAATTTGGAGTATTTATTTATGGCTTATGACATTAAATTTAAGGAAAAAACACTAGAAATTTTAGCAAAATTGAACGGTAATGTGCTTC
>JAFUTP010000053.1 GCA_017484165.1 Cardiobacteriaceae bacterium
ATATTGCGTCCATTCTTGTTCTAATTTTTCAATTTTTAAGTTAGTGAATAATTCTTTTCTGCCTTGAAAATACGCTTCTAAAGTGCTTACCAACAAAGATTTACCAAAACGCCGTGGGCGAGAGAGAAAAAAAGCGGTGTCCGATTGAGTAAGATGATAAATTATTTCAGTTTTATCCACATAAATCGCATTTTTTTCCCGCAAAAAAGGAAAATAAGAAGTACCAGTAAAAATATTCCTGCTGTTCATAATCGGATTATTTGTCATAATTAGTGCTTTTGCAACTTACAAAAAGAAAAAAAACGGTTTTATGTATATCTTATTTAATTTTTTAAACTTCAGCAATCTTTAATTAAAATATTCCAATGCTTCTTTCCTTGCAATTGCCTCTTTTTGCCATTCTTTGCAAATCTCCTCCAAATCGTCTGTTTGAGAATTAGATTTGATATGAACAATTTCGTCATTATCAAAATAACAGCGATATTCACTCCCTTCGACTGTTTCAAAAACAAAAATCAACCGTCCTGTTTCTTTATCAAACAAATCCTCGTGATAAATTGTTCCGTCAATTCCACCAGTAGCATTTGAAGTCATCAAAACAAATAAATTATCTTTGTTATAAAAAAATTGCCTTTCAACTTTCAGATTAAGCTGACCGTAATCCTTATCTTTAATACTATTTTTATAACTGCTAGTGAATTTTTTATTTTTAGTATTTTTAACTAGTTTTTTCGCTTCCTGATACTGTTTTCTAATTTCCAAAACTTCTTTTAGTTCATCGGCAAAAGAATATGAAGAGCACAAAACAATTAAGAAAATAAATAACTTGATTGTGCGCATTTTGCTCTCCAAAAAATAAACTAGTAGATATAACAATATAAAAAACAAGCGGCGAAAACCGCTTGAAATATGGAGTAAATAATAAGAAAAACTATCTCTTTTTGAACGGCAGCGTTCCCATTTTCATCGGAGCACCACCTGGTCCTTGCAAAAGACGAGCAAGTTTGCCGCCACGGAATTTTTTCATTTGCTTCTGCATTTCTTTGAATTGCTTCAACAAGCGATTTACTTCTGGAACATCGAGACCGCAGCCAGCTGCAATACGGCGTTTGCGTGAGCCTTTAATAATGTCAGGATTACGGCGTTCTTCCATCGTCATCGAGAGAATAATCGCCTCTTGCCGCTTGATTTTCGAAACGGATAAATGTTGATTTTTAATCTCCTGCGGAATGTTGCCTAAACCAGGAATTTTTTCCAACATTTTGTCCATATCAATCAACTGAATTTGATGCAATTGCTCACGGAAATCGTCCAAGTCAAATTCCTTACCGCGAGCCATTTTGCGAGCAAGTTTTTCCGCTTTTTCCTGATCAACTTGATGTTCGATATCTTCAATAATCCCCAAAATATCGCCCATTCCGAGAATACGATTAGCGATACGGTCAGGGTGGAAAGCTTCCAGTGCATCGATTTTTTCACCGATACCGATAAATTTAATCGGCTTACCCGTGATATGACGAATTGACAAAGCCGCACCGCCGCGAGCATCACCGTCGATTTTGGTCAAAATTGTGCCTGTGAGCGGCAGCGCATCATTAAAGGCTTTGGCGGTATTTGCCGCATCTTGTCCCGTCATCGAATCAACTACAAACAGCGTTTCAATCGGATTAACAATCGCGTGAATTTCTTTAATTTCCGCCATCATTTCTTCGTCAATATGCAGGCGACCAGCGGTATCAATCATCAAAACATCGTATTGCTTGATTTTTGCATCGTTTAATGCTCTTTTAGCAATATCCGACGGTTTTTCATTTACTTGCGAAGGAAAAAAATCAACTCCGACCTGCTCTGCCAAAGTTTTAAGCTGTTCTATTGCTGCGGGACGATACACATCGGTTGAAACCACCGCGATTTTTTTCTTATCCGCAAGCAGGCGTTTAGCAAGTTTGGCGCAAGTTGTAGTTTTACCCGAACCTTGCAAGCCAGCCATCAAAATTACCGCAGGCGGTTGGCAGTTCAAATTTAAGCTATCGTTTTCGCGTCCCATCAAGTGAGTAAGCTCATCGCGGACGATTTTGATAAATTGTTGTTCAGGGGATAGTTTTTGTCCGACTTCCTTACCGATTGCGGCTTTTTTCAAATTTTCGGATAAGTCTTTAACCACACTCACCGCGACATCGGCTTCGAGTAAAGCGGTACGAACTTCTGCCATCGCATCGGCAATATTCTCTTCGGTGATTTTCGCTTGCCCACGAAGTTTTTTGATAGTTCCTTGTAAGCGTTCGCTTAAATTTTCAAACATTGTTTTATCCTTTTGATTTTTCGATAAAAAACGGTAATGCTCAATTACAAGATTAACAATAATTTATCGAATGATAAAAAATAAACTTTTTATATTCTTTCCGTTATATTTTTACACAGTAAAAATTTCGGCTTATTATAAGCCATCGCTTTTTTATGGATTTTCATTTATGCAGCATAGTCTGCCAATTTTTGTCATTATTTCTTACCTTGCCGCGGGATATGCTTTTCATCGCACGGCAACAAGAAAAACTCACATTTCCATTCCGTTGATATTGCTATTTATCAGCTCTCAAAGTCATATCAGCTTGCTTTTCCGTGCAATCAGCACGGGAGCGCAGGCGGTAAATATGAGTGTTTTTAATGTTGTTTCTCTGACAGGTTGGGCAGTTGCCTGCGTTTCATTTTTCTGGCTTTGGCGCAAAGAAATGGCTTTAAGCGGTGCGATGATTTGCTTCATCAATGCCCTATTGGTTATATCAGAAGTTCTATTTCCTAGTCAAAAAACGATGTCTTATTCCGCGGGAATGTTAAGTCATATTGCAATGGCGATTTCTTCTTGGACGGTTTTATCGGTTGCTCTTATTCACGGTGGTTTATATTTATTCCTCTTTCACCGCCTAAAACGCAAAAAAATCATCAATCAGGCGAGTATTTCTCTTTCGCAATTAGAGCGATTAACCGCAAACTATTTACTCCTTGGCACAATTCTGTTAGTTGTTTCGATAATTTTGGGCTGTGTTTTTGTTGGAGAAAATAATTCGCAGCTGTTGTGGATAAAAATGCCTTTTACCATCATTGCCGCAGCCTTCTATATTTACGCATTTTATTCCTATATGATGGGCAAAAAGCGCGGCATTGCCTTGATTTATTTTTCTTTTTATGCTTATCTTCTGTTGATGGTCGGTTATGTATTTAGCAATATCTTGCAGCAATTTTTCAAATGACTTGTTGAATAAAAATTGCACTCTTGATTATTTATTTTTCTACTATTTAGAGGTTTAACCGTGTCAAATATACATATCGGTTATTTATTATTTATTCTATTTTTATGCTTATTCGCATCGGCATTTTTTTCCGCATCTGAAACCGCGATGATGTCGGCAAATCGTTATAAATTAAAGCATCTTGCTAAAAACGGAAATAAAAATGCAGTCCGTGCCGAAAACCTACTTGACGAAACCGAAAAATTACTTGGAACAATCCTTCTTGGGAATAATTTTGTCAATATTTTGGCAACTTCTGTCGGCACTTTAATTGGAATTAAATTCTTCGGTGAAGCGGGTGTGGTATTCGTAACCATAATTTTGACCATCATCGTTTTGCTCTTCTCCGAATTAGCACCGAAAACTCTCGCGGCTAAATATGCGGAAAACTTATCTTTATTTTTTGCCCCCTTCTTGCAAATTGCGGTATTTATTCTTTACCCTCTTGTGGCTTTATCAAATAAAACCGTTAATTTCTTATTAAAGCCGTTCAAGGTGGATATTCACACTAACGATAAGGACAAAGTTAATCTCTCTAATGAAGAATTAAAAACCGTAGTAATTTCTGCCAGCGATGACAAAGAAGAAAGCACGGAAAACCAAAAAAATATGCTCATCGGCGTTTTGGAGCTTAAGGATGTAACGGTGGAAGAGGTGATGGTGCCGAGAAATGAAATTATCGGTATCGACTTAAACGATTCTTGGGAAGAAACCCTAAACAAAATCCAAAATTGCCATCACAGCCGAATGCCTGTTTTCCGTGATAGTCTCGACCAAATTGAAGGTGTCCTCTATTTACGGGATATTTTTAACCTCTACTTGAATAAAAATTGCGATAAAGATTTTAATTCTGACACTCTTCTTAAAATAATTCACCCCTGTTCCTTTATGCCAGATACCACTCCTTTAACGGTGCAATTAACTAACTTCCGCCGAGAAAAACGCCGTAGCGGATTAGTTGTAGATGAATACGGTGAAATTCGCGGAATGGTTACTCTGGAAGATATTATGAGCTACATAATCGGCAATTTTGATAACTTCGACGGCACAGAAGAAGAACCTGAAATTATCAAAACGGAAATCCCAGGAGTTTATAAAGTAAGCGGTGGAATTAGTTTAAGAGTGCTAAATCGTGAGCTTGACTTAAATCTACCGATTGAAGATGTAAATACCCTTTCAGGTCTCATCATCGAAACGCTAGAAAATTTCCCACAGCAAGGCACGGAACTTATGCTTTCTGGCATAAAAATCAAGGTGTTAGAATTTGCCCACGGTGTTGTTGAGCTTGCAGAAATCAACCTTAACAATCTTGAAGAAAATAATCCTTCTGACTAATAATTAAAGCTTATGTTTGGCTTATATTTAATCATCATTTTTATTTTTACGGCATATTTTGCCGCATTTATTCTTTACAAAATAATTCCCCGTGAAAGAAGGCTTATTGTCCGTAAATTTCATTTTTACACTCTTTTAACTTTTTTAGACCGTAAATTATTCCACTGTCAGGTCAAACTTTGGCTTGATGAAAATATCTTGTGCAAGAAGTTTTATAATTTTTTTTTAGAAAAAGTAAGTTTTATTCCAAAATTTATTCGAAAAATAAAAATATTTAATAAAAAAGAAATTCACCTCTATGCTCTGATTTTATTTTTCGCGATGCTTATTTCTAGCCCGATGATTGAAAATTTTCATCAAGACTACAAAAGCAGAAAATTTCTCAAATCCAAACCATTTGCGGAAATAATCCGCCGTTATCACCCTGATTTATACCAGGAACTGTGGGCAACCATCAAACGCCGTCAAAAAATGAATTCCAATGATGCGCTGGATAATGCTTTGGAAGAGAGTTTGAAAGAGCTCAATATCCGCTGGATTCGCGCTTTACCGAATTCTTCTACCGATGCGATTATGAAATTTCTGCGCTACCGTTACCGTGAGGCGGAAATTCTCGGCAAAGAGCACGACAGCCTTTGCAAGCGCATTTCCGAGCCGAATAAATACAATTTTTCCGCCGAACAAATGACTTTGATGAAGGAAAATCCCGAAAATATTTCGGAAGCAATGCAGGCAGTTTTCGCAACGGCAGAAACGCCGTTTTCTATCCCCTACTCCGATCGCCGTTTTGCTCATCGGGAAAACAACAAAATTTTGAATAAATTGAATCAGGAATTAGAACAAGCTGCTGCACCTTTTGCGGATTATTACGGCTGCGAGTTTCAAAAGGCTTATTACATATCCTTGTTGGAATATTCCGATACCGATATTGCAAAAATTTTACGCTGGACAATTAGCCGTGAAATCGAAACCTACGACAAGCAGCAAGCGAAAAACAAAGAGAATAAAGAGAATAAAGAGGAAAAATGAAATAAATAGATTTCCGAAACAGTGTCTCGGAAATTGACAAATGGGCGCATCTAAATTTTTTCACCATCGTCATCTTGAGCGAAACGAAGGATCTAACGATAGAGATTTTTCGCCTACGGCTCAAAATGACGATTTTTTAGACACGTCCAAATCAATCCAACTCATAAATTTCAACTCATAGATAACAGGACAAAAAATGACCAGACTAATTTTCGTAACGGGTGGCGTAGTTTCTTCGCTAGGAAAAGGGATTGCTGCGGCATCGATTGGGGCAATTTTGGAATCACGCGGACTGCGGGTAACGATGATTAAGCTCGATCCCTACATCAATGTAGATCCAGGCACGATGAGCCCGTTTCAGCACGGTGAAGTTTTCGTTACTCATGACGGTGCAGAAACCGACCTTGACCTCGGGCATTACGAAAGATTTGTCAATATGCGGGCGACGCAGTTCAACAATTGCACGACGGGGCGAATTTATTCCGAAGTTATCCGCCGTGAGCGGCGCGGAGATTACCTCGGGGCGACGGTGCAAGTTATTCCGCACATTACTGATGCAATTAAGTCATACATTTTGCGGGCAGCGGAAGGCGCGGACATTGCTATGGTAGAAATCGGCGGCACGGTTGGTGATATTGAATCGCAGCCGTTTATGGAAGCAATCCGTCAGCTCGGCACGCAGCTTGGTAAAAACCGCACGATGTTTATTCATCTCACGCTAGTTCCATATATTCCAGCGGCTGGCGAACTTAAAACCAAGCCGACGCAGCATTCCGTCAAAGAACTTCGCTCTATCGGCATTCAGCCCGATATGCTCATTTGCCGTGCGGTTCGCGAAATTCCCGAAGATGAACGGCGCAAAATCTCTTTATTTACCAATGTTTCCGCGGAAGCGGTCGTTACGGGGCTTGATGTAAAAAATATTTATGAAGTGCCGATGCTCTATCACCAACAAGGAGTTGATGATTTAGTTATCCGTCATTTCGGTTTGGAAGATACGCAAGAGGCGGATTTGTCGCAGTGGGAAAAAGTTGTCGAGCGAATGGCTAATCCGAAACGAGAAGTTACGGTGGCGATGGTCGGTAAATATGTAGATTTAACCGATGCTTACAAATCCTTAAATGAGGCTCTGCGCCACGGCGGATTGCATAACGATTGTGCGGTAAATATCCGCTATGTCGATTCGGAAGATTTATTCGAATCTGGTGTCGAAATGCTAGCTGGCGTTGATGGAATCGTGGTACCTGGCGGTTTCGGTAACCGTGGAATTAGCGGAAAACTCTTGGCGGTGAAATATGCCCGAGAAAACAATATTCCGTATTTGGGAATTTGCCTCGGTATGCAGGTGGCGGTGATTGAATTTGCCCGTAATGTCGCTGGTATCGAAAACGCTGCCAGCACCGAATGGGAAGCCAAAACGCCAAATCCCGTAATCGCACTGGTTACCGAATGGGTTAATGAACACGGTGAAACCGAACACCGCGACCAAAACGCCGATTTAGGCGGAACAATGCGCCTTGGAGCACTTCCCGCACGCTTGAAATCAGGTAGCAAAATTGCCCAGATTTACGGCGGCGAAATAATGAACGAACGCCACCGCCACCGCTTCGAAGTCAATAAAAATTATGAGAAAAAACTCGAAGATGCAGGCTTGTTTATTTCTGGTCGTTCGGAAGATAACGGCTTGGTGGAAGTTATCGAATTGCCAAATCATCCTTGGTTTATCGGCGTGCAATCGCATCCAGAATTTACTTCCAATCCGAGAAAAGGTCATCCTTTATTCGAATCGTTTATCAAAGCGACGGTCGAGTATTCGGGAAAGAGTTGAGGTAACAAAAAAAGCACGGTTAATTACCGTGCTTTTTTCTTCATATTTTCAAAGTCCTATAAGTATTGTGGTAGTGGCGGAGAATATTTTTTGCTGCAATTGTTCTGCGCTAATTGTTTGATTAGCAACCGTTTTTTGATAAGTAGCTCGCAAATATTCTTCATATCCTGCAATAGCTTCATCAGGATTTGCATCTCCCTCCCTCGCAAGCTAGTTGCTCCTTAATCTTTTCGCGAAACTCTTCCCAAAAAATACCGATTGTTTTATTCATACTCTCTTCGTCCATCTGGATACTCCAAGTAAGCAGCTCTTTTTTCGTAGTCATACTTACAAATCGGCAATTTTTTAATGCGACACATTTCTTGGTCAAGGCGAATTGCTTCTTTGAAAAGTTCGCTTAAATCATCGTCGAGAGCTGGGTCTTCGTAAGCGGCAAAATCGTCATCTTGCTTATCAATAATTTCGGTCATATTTCTTCCTTTTTCGGCTTTTTGCCGTAGGGGCATCTAAATTTTAGGTTAGTCCTATTTTTCACCTCGTCATCCTGAGCGCAGCGAAGGATCTGCTGATAGAGATTTTTCGCCTACGGCTCAAAATGACGATTTTTTAGCCAAGCACCGTAATTTTTAGCTGTTCTCAATCTAGCAAATGAAGAAAAATTAACTTCTATGCTGGAAAACAAGCCTCAAATAATGCAAAAAAAAAAAAAAAAAACGATTGTTGCAAAAATACAACATTTTTTATTAAAACTTTTAGCTCATATTTGATAAAAACCATCCCGAGTTTTTTGAAAGCTTATTTTTCCATTCACATTGCAATAAGGAACATCGTTATGAACAGATTTACCCCCCCCCCCCAAGCTCGTGTTTCTTCCCGTAAAACGCATCTAAACGCAAATAAACAGGGATTTGAACGCCCTGCAATCTCATTTTTAACCGCCGCAGTTGTTTCTGCTCTTGCCGCAAATGCAAATGCCGCGGTTCCGCAAAAATCTCCTTTCGCTGCCGTCCCCTCATATCTCGAAACGCAGCAAAATAAAAGCTACATGGAAGTAGCTACTTTCGAACGCAAAACTGTTACAACTAG
Source organism: Cardiobacteriaceae bacterium (assembly GCA_017484165.1). GTDB lineage: Bacteria > Pseudomonadota > Gammaproteobacteria > Cardiobacteriales > Cardiobacteriaceae > RGIG9182. The sequence continues at coordinate 8,566 of JAFUTP010000053.1, forward strand.
AACTGATACAGAAACGAGAGATGTTAATTACGAAAGAAAATCGACAGAAACCACAACAACTAAAAACGCTTCTGGCTATTACGAATATGTCATCACAGTTCCACAAACCAAAACTTTCACCAGAACCAAAACTGATGTAACTGCCTCATCTACGGTAAAACCACGGATTATGTTGGTGCTTGATGATTCAGGCTCGATGGAAACAGAAGGTGGAGTTCCCAATCGTCTTACTAGTTTGAAGAATGTTCTTAAAAAACTGATGACGGATGAGAAGTATGATAAAACCATTCTTTGGAATGCTTTTACACTCAATAGTTCTGGCGGCGGACAATACACAAAAGGTTACGGCAATGGTCCTGTTAAATATCCGATGTTTAAAGAATTTACTAACGGTAAAAATATGTATGACAACGGCATAGCTCATGTCGGGACATCAGTATGGAAAGGTTCATCTGCAACTCCAACTACGATTTCATTCGTTTATGCCGCAAATGAGTTATTTCGCAACATCAATTACAAATGTCAAAACAATTTCATAATCCTGCTCTCGGACGGTGATACCAACTTTGATACTTATCAAACGGGTGGGTATGGATATAACTCTTACTACACCACTGAAACTTCCATTGCTGCTTGGGAAATTCCTGCTCTGCGCACAATCTATGAATTAAGCGATGGAGCTGCAACAAGACATCTGCCCATCGCATATAGCTATGCTCTACCAACATACACCGCTGCTTGGCACGCTATGGGAACGGGCTGTGCTTCTAGTCCTCAAAAAAGCGGACCATGGTGCAGAAAGGATAAAACTTACCACGCATTTACAACAAGTGAAACATCTTCTTGCAATGGACTTGTAACTGGTAAGGGGACAGACTGGAAACGCTTTGACCATCACTGCGTAAATAGCAGCAACTGGAACGGTGTATATAACGGTATCGAATACTTCACCGATAAGCTCTATAACAAAGACTTAAAACCTGATTCAGAAAGAGATGCAGAAGGTAATGCTTTCACAGGCAAGCAAAATATTCAAACTTTCACTATCGGTTACGGTAACGATATGTCGGCACAAGGTGAGGCTTATGCAATCCTTGGTAGCCGCGTTGATGACAAATTCAAAAATAAAAATCCAGATAAAAGAAAGGTAACGACTAAACCTAAACGGAACGACGATGACGGTTATGGCTATTACCCAGAAACTGGCTACTACTGGATAGACGACGGACAGAAAGATACTCAACTACAAGAAGCTTTCACCGAAATCTTCGACAATGTTGTTTCCAGCACGGTTAATATCTCTGAAACCAGTTCTAACATTAGTGATACTAATGCAAGCATAAGCCCAGGAAATCCAACAACTACAAGCAGTTCTCATACAAATACCACTACTGGAAAACCAGAAACCAATACGAGTACAGGCGCAACAACTTCCAAATGTGATGATGAGAAAAATAAGGACTTGCCAGAATGTAAAGGAACTGTATCGCTCGGTAAAGAAAGTACTCCTCACTACGAAACTACGCCTCTTGGAACAAGTGCTACCGAAGACCTTTACACCACATCAGTAGCATCGCCTGTAAATATTTCTAGCTTCAATCTTGATGTGTCGATGTATCCCGATTTAACTCCTAGCGAGCCGATTACGGATAAAACCAGCAGTTCCGAACTCGGTGCTTATGGTATGGAAATGACGCTTGGCATCAACACAGGCAACTGGGCATCATTTTTTAGCTTCCACCCAATTTTCAGAATCAATGTTCCAGAAGGAAAATCGGTTGCAACGGTCATTGACACCACAAAATACAACTGTAATGTGTCAGGCACTTCGGAAAAAGCAATCACCAGCTATGTCTGTTCTTACAACAACGATGACTACTTCACACCGAAGTTTTTATCGCAAAGACCTGTCTTGATGACGCTTCCTACTGACAACGAAAAACGCTCATTTGGTTTGACGGCACAAGGATTTGCAGAATTCGGTTTAACTGAAAACGGTAAAGCTAACAACCAGGCGCACTCAATCTATAAAAACTTCGGTTTTGAAGACGCACAGCTGCAAGAATTCAACACAGGATTTTTCCCGTGGCTCTTGCGCGATGGCACCGTAACCGACGAGCAAATTGAAGAAAATGTTGCCAAGCTTAATCTTGCTGAACGGGGAGTTAGCAAATATCGTAACCGTCTTGAAATCGCTAAAAGTGGAACAAAAGTTCCTGAAATTGAGCGTCAAATGGGAGATGTTATCGATGCAACTCCGATAAATATTCCGTCCTATGTGCCAATCGCTGATACCGCAGAAGAACAAAAAGAATTAGAGGCAGGTCGCGACCGTGCGCAATATTTGCTGGTTGGTTCTAATGATGGAATGCTTTACAGCTATAAACGGGCAAATTCCACTACTAATCCATACGAGCTTAAATTTAACTATCTGCCATACAAAATGCCACGCGAACGCTACCGTCCAAATCGCGCCGCAGATATGACTTATTTGGAAACATTGGGAAGTGTTTTGCCAGTATCAATTGCATCATCTGACTACGGCACTGGCGCAAATGAGCATATTTACGGCATCAACGGTCAATTAAACCAAATCAGAACGGCAACTCTTACCAAAGCTGCAACTGGTGATAAACAACTGCGCGAACGCCTCAATGTGGTAACTGGCACAATGGGACAAGGCGGACGAGGTGTGTTCTCACTACTTGCGCTCGGTGTTAGTCCGAAAGACAATTCAAGCAGAGTTGGCTTTGACAATGAACTCACCAAAGGCGGTAACTGGGAGCAATACAACGACACTGCTTCCAAAGAAGTTGGCACTGTACCGACGGATACTTCTATCAATCTCGGATATACGGTAAATACCGCAGTTGTATCTAAAACCGCTACCAAATGGACGGATAAAAAATGTGCTGATGAAAAATCGTCAGATGATGACACAACTGCAATTGCTTCCTGCTCAACTTACGAAACTATGAGTATGCCGAAAGCAGATGTTTTGGATTCAGAAATCCGCTACACAACTTTCGTAGCAAATGGCTTCCCGACTGGCGGTAAAGATAACTCTTCCGAACTCATCATCGGTCGCGACAATCACGACAGCGCACCGACGCTTTATATTTTCGATGCACTCGGTCTTGATTTCAAAATTGCCGATAGAAGTTCTAGTGTAGATTACGCCAGAAACGCATCCAGCAAGGCAGGACAACTCATTAAGAAAATCAGCGTACCAGATGCCAGCACTAATCCGTATAACATCAACACACTCGGCTCACCAACGGTAGTTGATATTGACTTCGACGGTATTGCCGATGTTGTTTATGCAGGGGATTATTCAGGCAATTTGTGGCGTTTTGATTTACGCGGAAAAGTTTCTGACTGGGGAGCAATAAAACTCTTCCAAGGCAACTCCGAGCGTCCAATTACCGCTGCTCCTGCCGTTTATCGCATTGACACCAAACACTTAAACGGTGAGCAATATATGGTTGCTTTCGGAACAGGCTCTGATGTTTATAAAGAAGACCGTGAATCAACCCAACCACAGCAAAGAATTTACGGTATCCGTGATGACTTACGCGTGCGTCCAAAAGTTGCGACAACTGGCAGTGATGATGGCGGCGTGTCTTTCACCCTTGGTGGTTCTTCATCTGATACATCAAACTCACCATCAGGTGCAATCACAATCAAATATCCACTTACAGATGACAAGCTAGTAGGCAGAAACTTTGTTGACCAATACCGTAACGGTCATTTGGAAAGATACGCAGAACAAGAAGCATCAACTGTCGGTTTCAACGACGATGGAAACTATGCAGGTTACGGCTGGTATGTCAATTTAAATGCTGGTATTCCAGGCGAAAAATCTAGTGAAAGAGTAATTGCAAAACCTTCTCTGCTCACTCGCGCGGTATTCTTCACCTCTCGTGCCTACGATTTATCTAGCACCAGCACAATTCATTCAGAAATCATCCCAACACAAGTAATAGACAGCCAGGAAGGTGACTGGGAAATAACAAAGGAGCACGACTGGGAAGATGTCGGCGAACGAACAGACTATAAGAAGACAGAAGGAGAAACTAGCAAACAAGGTGGAACAGGTGGCAGCGGCAATGGTGATGGACTAAATGAAGCAGAGCAAACTTCCATTGCCCAAACTCTTCAAGGAGAGGAAGGTTGCGACAAAAAACAATGGATAGATGAAACTACTGGTTACACATATGTCGTCGAGTGTCCTACTTGGGGAGATGCTACTCTGACAGATGACGATTGGAAACTCGTGCAAAAAGGAGTTCCGCAAGCTGCAACTGGCAAAGAAGGCGAAGAAAGCTGTAATGCAGGTGCAGGTGTGGCAGATATCTATCAAGCTACTACACAAGTAGGTCGTGAGAAGAAAATCACAGTACAAGTGCCATTTGGCGGTGCTAGCGATTTGGTTGAAACACAAGAATGGATTGAAAACTGGATACAGAAGCAAGAACGGAAGGTTGATTACTCAAAAACTGATGTAAAAACATTCCAAACTCAAACCAACTTTGAAGAAGAAAGTAAAGGCGCAGTTGAAGGCGAAACTTGGTTCTTCGCGGTAGATATTCTTACGGGTGGTAACCTGCAATCTAACGGTGTAAAAATCGTTCCTGATTACTCAACCGAGGAATATGACGAAAAGGATGAGACATTCAGCAAAATTATCGGTATCCACTTCGACACCATTACTTCCGCTGCGGTTATTCAGTCGTTGTCAAAATTGCTTGATGAGGACTTGGCTATCACTGAAAATGGCGAGTACAGAGGTGGCGATGATCAAGATATGAAACTTGGCAAAGGTTCAGATAACTTCTTAACCGAACAATTCCAAGATAACCGCTGTGTGAAACACGCAGACTATATAGCTTTGTTAAACGCAAATCCAGAACTCAAAAAAGTTTCAATTCTGCCTCCGCTATGCCACGGTGTATTTATGCGGACATCATTGCGTGAAATTCGCGGAATTTCTAAATAAGGAGATTTTTACTTATCGCATTTCCAGCGAGCAGTTAGAAAACATTTTTAATCCGTCGCTGGAATGCTTTTGACAAGCGTTTGTGTTGCTTTTTTGCAAGTATTTCCTTTGCACTTGCAAAAATGGTAGCCTCTCTTCGGAGGGGCTTTTTTTTATAGTCGCTCCACTTCAAAAAAATTACGGCTATTTAAGAAAATCGATTACTGCAATATTTCAGTGATTAAACTCAAAAGCGAGAAATCATCTAACAATTATTTTTCAAGGAAATCAACATTATGGAAAATCGTCTGATTGCAATTGTTATCCATCACCGTCAAGAAAATTTCTTAAAAGAAATCACAACCGCTTTGCGGCAACTCAAACTCCCCGTTTTAATCGTCGATGATGCCTCTGGCGGCGCGGCACGCAATACAATTGCGGAAGTTGTCCAATCAGATGCCAATATCGACAGTTTGGAACTCGAAAGCAAGAAGGGACGCGGAGCTTGCCTAAAACGCGCCTTGGTCAAAGCGGTCAATGATGGTTTTACCCACGCACTCACCATCGATGCCGATATGACTCAAAATATCGGCGATTTGCAAAAACTTATCGACGAATCCGAACATTTACCCAAAGCCGTTATCAGCGGTTGCCCTTCAAATACAAATACTGCTAGCGACGACCCCAAAGCCGAATACATCAAAAAGTTGCACGGTTTGCTCAATGCTTTGAACGCTTGCTCCTTGGAATTTCAAGATACAACTTGCGGCTTGCGCATTTATCCGCTGGATGAAACCTGCGAAGTTATCAATCAGGAAAATTGCGGCGACGGTATCGATTTTGATACCGAAATTCTCATCCGCTTAAATTGGCGCGGCACACCGATTAAATGGATTGATATTGCGCCCGTTCCCGCTGACCGTCCGATAAATAATAATTTCAGCCAAGAAAACACCGCTCTTTTAATCAGCAAAATGCACGCTCGACTTTTCGCGGGAATGGTTAAACGCAAACCGAAAGAAGCGGCGATGAACTTTATCAACAAACATTTCATCATAAACCGCAGAGATTAGTTAAAGTCCAATGCGGATATTTGAAAAGAGCGTATCTACGAAATTCGTCATTTTGAGCTGTAGGCGAAAAATCTCTATCGCAGTTCCTTCGCTGCGTTCAGGATGACGAGGTAAAAAATAAAACTAACCCTAAATTTATATATGCCCAAAAGCAAATATCCGCATTTTTTTATTTCTTCCGCATTTCGCATTTTCAAATTACCCGTGCAACAGCAAATACTTATTTTCGGGGAAGAATTTACCGATATTCCAAAAGATTTGTATATTCCTCCCGAACCATTAACCGTTCTTTTAGAAAGTTTTGAAGGACCGCTTGATTTATTGCTTTATTTAATCCGTAAAGAGAATATGAATATTCTCGATATTGAGATTTTTAGCATCACCAAGCAATATATGGAATATATCGAAATAATGAAAGATTCCGATATCAGCTTGGCAGCGGAATACCTGCTTATGGCGGCAACTCTGGCAGAAATTAAAGCCCGTTATCTGCTTCCAAAAAAGAAAAAAGATGAGCAACAAAATGAAAATAGCGAAGAAGATCCACGTGCAGAACTTGCAAGACGCTTATTAAAATATGAACAAACAAAAATTACCGCTACTCGACTAAAAAAATTACCCTATGTCGGCTGCGGAATTGCCCTCTCTGGGCATTCTGAACCACAAGGTTTAATTCCAATTAAAAAACCAAAAACGGAAATAAATAAATTAGCCGCCGCCATCGAAAAACTCTATTACCGCAAGCAATTAAGCCGAAATTACGAACTCGAACAAGAGCATCTCTCTTTATCGGAAAGAATTACCGTAATCGAAAAATCTCTGCAAAATAACGGTGCAAACTGGTCGGATTTGTCAAAATATGCCAAATCCAGCGAAGGTAAAGCGGGACTTGTGGTCAGTTTGATGGCTTTATTGGAATTAGATAAAGCACAAGTTATAGAATGGAAACAAGAAGAACATTTCGCCAAAATATTTTTAAGAGAACGGCAATAAATAATATTAAGACGGTAAAAAAATATGAATGACAGTGCAAATTTAGATAATAAAGACGGTAAAAATAATATCGAAATAACCCAGGAATTCAATAATGCTAACCGCATCGAAGCTTTGCTTTTTACTCGCGACAAGTCTTTGAAAATTAAAGATATTTCCGCCGCTCTCAACCTTGATGAGACGGAAATAAACAGAGCATTAAATATTCTGCAAGATAGATATCGCCAGAGTGCCATCAGCATCATTGAAACAGCAAGCGGCTGGCGGCTGCAACTGAAATCCGCTTATTTTCCCGACTTAACCGCACTTGCTAATTCGCAACCTGTGCATTTTTCCAACGCCTTTTGGGAAACGCTCGCCTATATCGCATACCATCAACCCGTAACCAGAGCCGATATCGATGCGGTGCGCGGCGTGAGCACAAGTAGCGGAATTTACCGTCAGTTATTCGATTTGGAATGGATTGAAGTAGTCGGTAAAAGAGAAGTGCCAGGCAGACCCGAACTACTCGCCACCACGCAAAATTTTTTAGATGATTTTGCTTTGAAGAATATCGAAGAATTGCCAAATTTACCTGAAATTAAACAACTCTTCGAAAAAGATAGAAATACGGATAAAAATAATCCAGAAGAGCTAGAAAATAATATAGAAACAGATATTAAAAATACCGATAACAGTGAAGAAAATATTGCCGATAATGATAACGAAGATGATAAAAATCAAACCGCGACTTTCGCCGAAATTACAGGATAAGGATCGTAATTTAATAATTCAAAATCCTCGAATTCATATTCATCAATTTTGCGGATATTTTTAATATTCAATGTCGGTAATGTTTTAGGTGTTCTAGTAAGCTGTAATTTAGCTTGTTCTATATGATTACTGTAAAGGTGAATATCACCACCTGTCCAAACAAACTCTCCATAACCTAAACCGCATATATCAGCTATCATCATCGTGAGTAGAGAATAGCTCGCAATATTAAAAGGAACCCCTAAAAATATATCAGCAGAGCGTTGATATAACTGGCAAGAGAGGCGATTATTTGCAACATAAAACTGGAATAAAATATGGCAAGGGGCCAAGGCCATTTTGGGAATATCCGCAACATTCCAAGCAGAGACTATTAAACGCCGCGAAGTCGGATTGTTTTTAATCTCGTCAATAACTTGATTTATTTGGTCAATACCGTTCCAATTGCGCCACTGCGAGCCGTAAATCGGACCTAAATCGCCATTTTCATCAGCCCATTCATTCCAAATCCGCACTCCGTTGTCCTGCAAATATCGGACATTTGTATCGCCACGCAAAAACCATAAAAGTTCATAGACAACCGATTTGAAATGCACTTTTTTGGTAGTCAGCAGCGGAAAACCATTATTCAAATCAAAACGCATTTGTTCGGCAAAAATAGAACGAGTTCCAACCCCTGTTCTATCATCTTTTTCAAGCCCCGTATTGAGGATTTTTTCGAGTAAGTTAAGATAAATTTGCATTTATATTACAACCAAAATAATAGAAATAATCTCTTTAATTTTGTAAGGATTAACAGCAATAGATTAAATATGTAATTCTTCAAAACTAAAACCAGTTTCCGCGCTAATTTGCTGCTGCAATGTTCTGCGTTTTTCTTCGTAATGTTGCATAGCATTTCGAGGCAGGATAAAAGACGGCAAAACGCCAGAGCCGTATTGCAGTTTTTGACTTGGTTGAGCCGATGTAATTGTCGCCAATTTATTGCTACGGTCGATGCTGACGGAGATTTGATTGTGCAGACTTCTACGCATATTTTTTAACAAAACAGGCGTGCCCACAAAAACACTTACCGCTGCTATTAAAAGCGTCAGGCAGAAAAAAATCAACCCCGCCGTTTTATCAAAACCCAATGTCTCATTAAAAAAATATGACAACAAACCAAACAGCACAATTAAAGCATCTGTGCCATAGATTGCATATTTCATCATCTTAATTTTCTGCTCTTGTTCTCTTAAATTAACAGGCGGAATAACTGCCCACTCTACTATTTGCTTGCCACTTTGCCAGTCATTCAAAAGATTATCCAAAGTTTTTTGCAGTTCTATGTCCAGCAAATTTTCGCGATTACCGTTCATTATCTCTCCTAAAAAAATAAAAAAATTTTCGTTAATTTTTAGCTATTTCTTTTTGACGAGCCGAATATATTAAATATCCACCAATTAAAAGCATTGGAAGGCATAAAACTTGCCCCATCGTCATTCCCAAATAATAGCTCATTTGTGCATCTTTTAAGCGGATAAATTCAATAAAAAAACGCCCAACAGCATAAATTGCTAAAAACATCCCAACTAACATTCCCCGTTCATATTTTGCTTTTTTACGGTAAATGTAAATATTCAATACAGTAAATAAAACAAGACCTTCCCAGAATGCTTCATAAAGCTGTGATGGATGACGAGGAAGTAAATATTTATCCTGCGGAAAAATCATCGCCCAAGGTAGATTTGTTTCCCTTCCGTATAACTCACCGTTGATAAAATTACCAATCCTTCCGAAGAATAATCCAAGCGGAATAAATGGGGCTATAAAATCACCGATATCTAATACTTTTTTGTTATATTTAAAGGCAAAAATCAAGCAGGCAATAAAAACGCCTAATAATCCACCGTGAAAAGACATCCCCCCTTCCCAAACTCTAAATATGGACAAGGGGTCAGAAATTACGGTGTTTATGCCAAATGGAATTACCCTGTAAAACAAAATATATCCCAATCTTCCACCGATAATAACCCCTAACATTAGGTAGAATAATAAATCCGAAGTATTATCTTTATTCCAAGATAGATGCGGATACTTAACCGCCCTTTTTAATGCTAAAAAATATCCCGATAAAAAACCAAGCGCATACATCGCACCATACCAAGTTGGCGCAATTTTGCCGATATGAATAATCGCGGGATCAATTTCTGGAAGAATAATTGCCATAATTAAATTCAAAATGATGCAAAATAATTAAAATTAAAAATATAACAGAGTTTAGATATAATGTAAAGATAGATGTAAAAAAATTAGCAAAAGACTGGAAAATTTTATGACAAGAGCCGAAAAAATTCAAAAATTACTAATTAAATTAGAAAATAACATGCGCAAACATAACTTATGGTCAAATAAAGCACCAAATCCCGCTGGTCTAAACAGCAAAGTGGCATTTGCAGCAGATTATTTTTCCTTTTCCGAATGGTTACAGTGGATTTTTATTCCGAAAACTCGCTATTTAATACAGCAAAAAGTTGAATTACCGCATAATTGCAATATTTTAGCAATCGCCGAAGAAGCTTGGAAAGGCTTAGATGATATAACCGATTTATTATATTTAATCCAAGAAATTGACCGTAATTTTCAAGAAGATTGATAAATAATAGAAAAACACTATGAAATACGATTATTACGATAAAAAAGAATTCCTTCTAACGACTAATTATAGCCCTTCTGGTGATCAACCAGAAGCAATTGCAAAATTAGTCGAGGGATTAAATTCAGGACTTCATAAACAGACATTATTAGGGGTTACGGGGTCAGGAAAAACTTTCACAATGGCAAATATTATTGCTAAAACTAACCGCCCTGCTTTAATTTTAGCTCCAAATAAGACATTAGCCGCCCAACTTTATGGCGAAATGAGGGAATTTTTTCCCCACAACAGTGTAGAATATTTTGTCTCATACTACGATTATTATCAACCCGAAGCATATATTCCTTCCTCGGATACTTTCATCGAAAAAGATGCCTCAATAAATGAGCATATAGAGCAAATGAGATTATCCGCAACCAAGGCAATTTTAGAGCGAAGAGATACGATTATTGTCGCATCAGTTTCATCTATTTATGGCCTAGGAGACCCCGAATTATATATGCAAATGGTGTTACATTTAAGCAAGGGGAGTGTAATTGATATTAGTAAAATTTGCACTAGATTAGCTGAACTTCAATATGAAAGAAATGAGATAGAACTCATTCGCGGCACTTTCCGTTTAAGAGGCGACACAATCGATATTATGCCCGCTGAAAGTGATGAATTAGCGGTAAGAATTAACCTGTTCGATAACGAAATAGAAGCCATTAAATTATTCGATCCATTAACGGGAAGAATAACCGCTAATATTCCCAGAGTTACAATTTATCCCAAAACTCATTATGCAACTCCAAGAGAGACATTATTAGAAGCAGTTGAAAATATTAAAATTGAATTAAAAGAAAGATTAAAGGAATTAGAGCAAAATAATAAGCTTTTAGAAGCCCAAAGATTAAAACAAAGAACCGAATATGATATTGAAATGATATTAGAACTCGGATATTGTTCGGGAATAGAAAATTATTCCCGCTTTTTATCGGGTAGGAGTGCAGGTTCACCACCCCCAACACTGCAAGATTATTTGCCCGAGGATGCAATTTTAATCATCGATGAGTCCCACGCGACAATACCGCAATTACACGGTATGTATCGCGGCGACAGGTCAAGAAAAGAAACACTTGTAAGTTATGGTTTTAGGCTTCCATCAGCTTTGGATAATCGCCCTTTAATGTTCGAAGAATTCGAAAAATTTAACTTTCAAACCATCTATATCAGCGCAACTCCCAGCGATTATGAACTTTGTGAAAGCGGGCAAATTGTCGAGCAAGTTGTGCGTCCGACGGGACTTCCTGACCCGATTGTAGAAATTCGCCCCGCAAGCAGCCAAGTTGATGATGTTTTAAGCGAAATTCACCGTTGTATCAAGCAAAAAGAACGGGTTTTAATCACAACTTTGACTAAAAAAATGGCAGAAGATTTAACCAGTTTTTTAGAAGAACATTCAATCCCTGTGCGTTATATTCATAGTGATATAAACACAGTTGAAAGAATGGAAATTATCCGTGATTTAAGACTGGGAGAATTCGATGTATTAGTCGGAATTAACCTTTTACGAGAAGGTCTAGATATTCCAGAAGTGTCATTAGTAGCTATCTTTGATGCTGATAAAGAGGGTTTTTTACGAGGCGAAAGAGCCCTAATTCAAACAATCGGGAGGGCAGCTAGAAACGCTAACGGTAAAGCTATCCTCTATGCCGATAAAATAACTAAATCAATGCAAACAGCTATCGATGAAACCGCTAGAAGACGGGAAAAACAAATCGCTTACAATGAAAAACACGGCATTATTCCAAAAACAGTTTATAAGAAAATAAGCGATGTTATGGAAGGTGCTCATATTGCAGTAAAAGCGCAGAAAAAATATCGCGATAGTGAAAAAAATAATCGCAAAGACGGTGAAAATTATAGCAATACAGCAAAATATAAAAACAGCAAAGAAATATTATTAGAAATTCAAAACACCGAAAAAGAAATGCATCAATTAGCAAGAGATTTAGAATTTGAAAAGGCAGCAATTTTGCGTGATAGGGTAAAAATTTTGCGCCAAGAGTTGTTAAATTTCGCGGATTTATGAAGATGATTGTTGAATTAAAAGTTCTTGAAATTTCTTAACAAACTCTTCAATTTTATTCCAATCTGTAAATTCAATTCTTTCTTTGAGAGTTGTTTTTCTACCGTTAATTTTCATCACCAAGAGCATTAAATATTTTTCAGGTAGAGAGTATTTTGCATAATCCAACTCCCCAGCAAAAATACCTATAATTTTTGCTTGCCAAGTTGATTTTTCAAAAAACTTTCTGGTATAAGTATGAGTTTCAGCGGTATTTCTATGTTCTTTGCTCGCTAAAATACTCACACTATAAAAACAAGCCTGTTTTTCATTCAAAAGAGTAGCATTTTTTTCAACAAACAGTGCTAATTTTTTATCATAATGACCGTATCGAATAGATGCCCCGATAATTATTCCCTGATATTCTTGCAATTGATCGGATAAATTATTATTTATTACATCTTCCAATGAATAAATATCTACTAAATTTCCCTGTTTTTTTAATCTTTCAGCAATAAATTCAGCTATTTTTTTAGTATATCCAAAACGGCTGGAATAAATAAGCAAAATTTTATTTTTAATCATAACTTTCGTTTTATTTTTCAATCACAGTTGCAGGAATAAAATTGCAATAAACATAAAACATTCCAGTTTTATTTTCTTCACGAAAAATAATTTCGCTATTTTCATCTGGAATATTAGTATTCACCGCCAAATTAAGTAGTATTTCTTTACCGAATTTAATTAAATCATCTGCTAAAAATATAATTACCGTAAAAAATAAGTTTTCAATTTCATTAAAAACTTTTCCCGTTAAAACTTCTATATTTTCCGTTGCAATTTGCAAAGAAATCAGCTCTTTTTTGATAAAAGAGCTGCCTTTTGGAAGTGAGAGAGTAGAAAAATTTTCCATTATGTTTTACCGTTATTCATATCCATTAGGATTATTTTTTATAAAATTCCACAAATCTCGCATCATCGCGTTGATATCTCTCTTCGCTTTCCAATTTAATTCCCGTTCAGCCTTGCTGGGGTCAGCATAAAACTCTGGCAAATCCCCTGGACGACGCGCTGTAATTTTATATGGAATAGTAATTCCAGTTTCTTTTTCAAAGGCTCTTACTATTTCTAACACGGAATATCCAGAGCCAGTTCCCAAGTTCCAAATATTGAAATTAGGATGATTATTTTCTAAATAATTTAATGCCCGCAAATGCCCTTCTGCCAAGTCCATAATATGGATGTAATCCCTAACTCCTGTGCCATCAACAGTAGGATAATCATTACCGAAGACTGCTAATTCTTTTAATTTTCCAGCTGCAACTTTGGCAATATAGGGGGCTAAATTATTAGGAATACCCTGGGGATTTTCACCCAACAGTCCATTTTCAATAGCTGAAATGGGGTTAAAATAACGCAAAATAGCTATATTCCAAGCATTATCACTATTGTATAAATCAGATAATATCTGCTCAATATGCAGTTTCGTTCTACCGTAGGGACTAATTGGAATGCCCGTCGGAGTATTTTCCGTATAAGGAATTGGAGCATCGCCATAAACCGTTGCCGAACTTGAAAAAACGAAGGTTTTAACATTGCGTTCTTGCATTACTTCAAGTAAATTTATAACTCCGAAAACATTGCAATTGTAATAGGAAAGAGGCTTCTTACAACTTTCTCCCACCGCTTTCAATCCTGCAAAATTCATTACCGCGTAAATATCATATTGTTGGAATATTTCAAGTAGTAATTTTCTATCTCGAATATCTCCGCGAACATAGGGACATTTCTTTTCGGTTATGTTTTCAATCCTTTGCAAGCTAATTTCCGAGGAATTAGAAAAATTATCCACAACTAAAACTTCATAACCTGCTTGTAATAAAACAACCGCAGTATGCGAACCGATATAACCTGCTCCTCCTGGAAGCAAAACCAATTTTTTATCTGACATTTTGTATTTTTTCCTATATTTTTTTCTCAATAAAATTATGGGTTATCTGATAAATCCCAATCAATATTTGAAGTGGATAAATTGGCTTTACCATCCTCTTCATTATTATTATGATTTAATTCCTGTTGTTCTAATTCTTCTAAACCATCCCAAAATCTTCCTGCAATATCAATATTTTTTGCTCTTTCAATTTCTCGCATACAAGTTGGGCTAGTTATATTTATTTCGGTAATAAAACCACCAATTACATCTAATCCGACAAAATATAATTTTTCTCTTTTAAGTAATGGCTGAATTTTCGCAACTAACCATTTATCTCGTTCATTTAGAGGCTCAACAGTGCCAAAACCGCCAGCTGCTAAATTAGCGCGAAATTCGCCTTCTTTTGCATGACGAAGAAGCCCATATTCAACCGCTTTTCCGTTAATAATCAATATTCTTTTATCTCCTTCACTAATCGCTGGAAGAAATTGTTGAAGCATAAGAGTTTCTTTATTTTCAGGGTTGATAGTATCTAAAATGCTATTTATATTCGGATCATTCAAATTTAACTTAAAGACCCCACTTCCGCCCATTCTATCCAAGGGCTTTAAAACTATATCTTTATATTCTCGTAAGAAGTCAAGAATATCTTCATTAGACTTGGTAATTAAGGTAGGAGGGGTGCATTCTGGCACTTGAGAGATGGAAAATTTTTCATTGATACCCCTAAGTGCAGAAGCTGGATTTATTACTTTAACCCCCTGCTGTTCAAGTAGTTCTAACATATAACTATCATATATAAAAGAGAGGTTAAAGGGGGGATCTTTTCTTTGCAAAACAACATCAACAGTGGCTAAATTGATTACTTCTTCATTTAATACTTGATAATAATCTTCTTCACGGTCAATCAAGCTAACGGTTTGCACATAAGCCATCACTTCTCCATCGCGAACTGACCAATCTTCCTGCCCGAAAATCATCAAATCGTAACCGCGTTTTTGTGCCGCGAGCATTAAGGCAAAAGTTGTGTCTTTATAAGTTTTAATTTTGGAAATATCGTCCATTAAAACAGCTATTTTGCGCATTTTTTCTTCTCCGAAAAGCAAATAATAAGTAAATAAAAGTAATTAACAAATACTTGAATTATAAATCTTTTTAACTAATTTTTAAGCCAAAGAGGGGAATTTTTTTGCTATAATTCCCGCCTTTGAAATGTAAATACAGTTAGGAAATTTTATGAATAGAAGAAATTTTGTTGCGGGAAGCTTTATCGGCGCAACAGGTTCAGTTTTAGCGCATCAAATAGAACAAAATCAAACACAAAATCAAGCACTTAACCAAGTTCATAATCCAGATATTAATCAAATTATTCAATCAAATCCCCCTTGTCCAGAAATCAAACCTGAAAAAAAAGTTTTTAATTTTTCTGAAGTAATCAAAATTGCAGAAACAATTTCTAAACAATCATATAAACCTGAACCGCTGAAATTAGTTACCCCCTTCGCTAATTTATCTTATGACCATTACCGTGCGATTCGTTTTCGTAGAAATAAAGATCCTTTACGGCAATCAGCTAAAAATTCATCATTTTTCGGGCTTGATTTATTACCTCCAGGGCGTTATTACCAAGACCGTGTGCGGATTTTTTTAGTCGAACCGAATGCCGAACAAGCAACGGAAATTCCTTTTTCGCTCGACCGTTTTGATTTCGACCCGAACTTTTTTGTCCGCGACAGCCTAAATTTAGACGAACAGGCTTTGAAGGGATTGAGTTATTCAGGTTTTCGTCTGCGTTTTCCGCTTAACTACCGTGAAATTGACGATGAATTTTTAGTATTCCAAGGTGCAAGTTATTTCCGTGCGGTTGCAGCAAATACTCTTTACGGCTTATCGGCTCGCGGTTTAGCGATTAAAACAGGCAAACCAGAGGGCGAGGAATTTCCGCGATTTTCTCGTTTTTGGATTTATCGCCCTGACAATTCCGCTCGTTCGGTGCAAATTGATGCGCTGTTAGAAAGCGAATCGGTTACGGGTGCGTATAGCTTTTTAGTTTTTCCTGGTCAGGAGACGATTTTTACCGTCCATTCGGTGCTTTTTCCTCGTAAAAAGATGGTGGATTACGGCATTGCTGCGCTTACTTCTATGTATAACTTTTCGCCTTGCCGCCGCCGCAATGTTGATGATTACCGCAATGCGGTTTGTGATTCCAACGGACTTGCGATGCACACGGGAGCAGGCGCAAGACTTTGGCGTTCCTTACACAATCCACAAGTTTTGCAATATTCCGCTTTTATGGATAAAAATCCCCGCGGTTTCGGTTTAATTCAACGCCTGCGTGATTTTTCCGACTATCAAGATTTCGAAGCAAAATATGAAAAACGCCCATCCGCTTGGATTGAACCGCTATCCGACTGGGATCGCGGCAATGTTTCCCTAATTGAAATCCCGACTAATACCGAGTTCAACGACAACATCATCGCCTTTTGGCAAGGTGCAGAACCGCTGGAAGCTGGCAAACGCTACGAATTTGCTTACAACTTAATCTGGTCGGGAACGGGAGAAAATTTCGCGGATAGAGCAAAAATCAAAAATTGCCGTATCGGTAAATCGGTAAATAATCCAGAGAATTTCACGGTTGTTTTGGATTATGAATTTAAAAATCCCGTAAATATCAACGACTGCCAATTTGTTGCGACGGCATCGCGCGGTGAAACGATTGCTCCGCATTTGATTGATATCGGCTCGAACATTATTCGTGCGGCTTTTGAATACCGTCCTGTTAAAAACGAAAACGCCGAACTGCAAGCCGCAATTTCCAGTGCTGGCAATCCTATCGGTGAAACTTGGCTTTACCGCTGGACAAATTAACTAAATGGCGTATCTAAAAATTCGTCATTTTGAGCCGTAGGCGAAAAATCTCTATCAGCAGTTCCTTCGCTACTCTCAAGATGACGAGGGTAAAAATGTAACTAACCATTGAATGCGCCCTAAACAAAAATACGCTAAAAATTCCGTCCAACGAGCAGAAATAAAAAAAACGCCAGATGAAAATTTCTGGCGTTTTTTTTATTGCGCTAATAAAAATTCTCAATAACCAAGGGTTTTGGAAATAAAACTTTTTAATTCATCAACCGAATTGGCGATAACCGAACCGAAGCGCGGTTTATTTTCGATATCAATAAACTCTGGCGGACGCGGTGGTTCAATACCGATTGCTTCTTGCACGGTCGCGGAAAACTTCGCTGGCAATGCGGTTTCAAGGCAAATCATCGGCGTGTTATCGCGTAAATATCTTTGTGCCACGAAAACCCCGTCGGCAGTATGTGGATCGATAATCCGCCCACAGCCTTGATAAACCTGACGGATAGTTTCAATTCTGTCCTGATGCCGTGAGCGACCTGCCAAAAATCCGCTTTGCTCAACGACGCTGGCAAATTGCGTATTCGGAACGAAATTCAAAACGCCGCCGTGATTGAGCTGACCTTGCATTGCCGCGATTTGCATCGGATTTTCACCCAAAATCAGATAGAGATAGCGTTCAAAATTGCTAGCTTTACCGATATCCATCGACGGAGAACTCGTCGCCATAACTTCTGATGCAGCCCGCACGCGATAATTTCCTTCCAAGAAAAACTCTGCCAAGACATCGTTTTCATTGCTTGCCACAATCAAATTACGGATTGGCAGCCCCATTCGTTTAGCCAAATACCCCGCGAAAATATTGCCGAAATTTCCCGACGGCACGCAGAAATCAACCACTTCGCCAGTGGTAATTCCTAATGACAAATAAGCTTTGAAGTAATAAACCGACTGCGCCAAAATCCGCGCCCAGTTGATGGAATTAACCGCACCGATTGCGTATTTTTCCTTGAACGCGCCATCACGATTTACCGCCTTCACCAAATCCTGACAATCATCAAAAACGCCCTGCACTGCCAAGTTAAAAATATTCGGAGCATTCAGGGAATACATTTGCGCTTGCTGAAACGGGCTCATTCGACCGAGCGGTGAGAGCATAAAAATATTGAGATTTTTCTTACCTAACACGGCATATTCCGCAGCCGAACCAGTATCTCCCGAGGTTGCTCCCAAAATGTTCAAGCGAGTTTTGCGCTCATTCAAAACAAATTCAAAGCAGCTTGCCAAAAATTGCATCGCTACATCTTTGAACGCCAAAGACGGACCGTTTGAAAGTTCCAACAAGAAAATATTGCTAGAACCAAGCCGTGAAAGCGGAGTAATTTCCTGATTGCGGAAGCGTTCGGCGGTGTAGGTGTTAATCAGAATATTGGCAAGATTTTGTTCAGATATATCGGAAATATATGGTCGCATTACGGTGTAAGCGATTTGTGCATAAGGTTTGTCGTGCAAAGCATCGATATCAGCAAGAGAAAATTGGGGAATAGTCTCTGGCATCGCCAAACCGCCGTCTGGCGCAAGACCTTGCAATAAAACATCACAAAAGCTGCCGAGTTCGGCTCCGCGAGTTGAAATGTAGCGCATAAAAACTCCTTATTTTTTGAATCTTGTTTGTTAAGAAGATTATTGATTGGTGCAGGCAGAAGCGAGAATTTCCGCACTGTATTCCCGTCCGAGCAGAATACTTTTTTCAGTTGCGAAAAGCGCGATATTTCCGTCAGAATAAATCGCGGGTTCAAAATTCGCCTGCCGTTTGAGATTGTGAGTTTGTCCCATAAATTGCAGTTTTGCAGTCTCACGGCTGCCATCTGCAAATTGCAGAGAAAAACCGCCGCCCTGCTGGCAACGGAAATTATGAGTTTTTCCCGCTGGCAGATTGACTTCACGGCGTTTTAAGTTGCTATAAGCCTTGTGGGGAGTAGCATCTTTGCTAGTTTTTACCGCTTTTTGTGCTTCTGGTGCTGTCTGCGAAGAACAAGCTGCAAGAAAGATAAAAACCAGCGCGAAGAAAGATATTTTTTTCATAAATCACCAAAATCTCATCGTTTTGTTGCTGCTGTAAGGCTTATACGGCATTTTGAGCAAGTATTCATAAATCCGTTCATATTCCAAAACTCGTTTCACATAGTCGCGAGTTTCGTAAAACGGTATTTCGGCAATCCATTCATCGAGCGGCAGAGTTGGATAGTTTTCTTTCCACTGGGCAACACGGGCAGGACCTGCGTTATACGCCGCCGCCGCATAAGCTAAATGTCCGTATTGCTCCAATCTTGCGGCTAAATATTTCGTGCCGATTTCTAGATTTACTTCTGGGACGGTCAGCTGATGCGCACCTGCGTATGGAATGCCGTATTTACTCGCGGTATGTGATGCGGTGGCGGGCATCACCTGCATTAGACCGATTGCTCCTGCTTTGGATTTAATCGCGGGACGGAAAGTGCTTTCTTTACGAATAATCGCGAGAACGGTTGCGGGGCTAATCCCGTTTTTGCTTGCCAGCGCGCGGATTTGAGTTTCATACATAACGGGAAAGCGGATAGAAAGCGCATCCCAATCTTTGGCTTTGGCAAGCAGAGTTATTGCATTAAAACCTTGACCGTTTTCAACTGCCAAAAGTGCCGCAATCCGCGTTTGTTCTGGCGACATTTTGCGAGTGAGCGCGCTAAATTCCTGTTCCGCTCTGGCATTTAGCCCCAAACGCAGGAAAGTTTTCCAACGGTAAATTTCTGGATAGCTCATCACTTGCGGATAAATAATCGCATCGCGAACAACGGGACGGTCGTTGAAATTCGGGGAAATGTTGAGTTTTTCCGCTGCTAAAAATCCGAAGAAATCGCGTTTTGCCGCTGCCATTCGGTAATAACTTTGGGCTTTATCTTTCTGATTAGTTTTTTCGCAGGCTTTACCGAGCCAGTATTGATATTCCGCGTTATTTCCTTCTTTTGCCCCGAGTTTTTCCAAAGAGTTAATCATTTGCGGATAGCGGTTACTGCGGATTTGATAGGCGATTAAATCCAAAGTTGGGTTTTTATCGTGATATTCGGCGGGGATTAGCTCGAAAATCTGCTCGGCAGCGGGATTGTTATCTTGGGCTAATTTCGCAACCACCCTGGATAAACCTTTACCGAGATAAGCAGCCGCTTCCGCATCACGAAAAACTCCCGTATTTTTTTCCTGCAGCGCGATATTTACCGCATCAAAAGCTTGCTCTTTGCCTTGACGGTAAAAAATATCGCCGATTGCTGCCGCTCTCCACGAGGAATTTTGTATCGAACTCAAAGCCGATATCGGTAAATTTTGACGGCGAATAGCAATCCAAGTATCCGCTGCTTGTGCGTCAGGATTAGCTTCACCGAGCCAAGGACGCAGAGACTGCGCAAATGCAAATTCACCTTCATTCATCGCTTTTCGAAATCTTTCCCCAATCATCTGGCGAGTTAAAACTCCCGCCGACGACATTTGCGCAATCAAGGGATCGCAAGCAGTCGGTAGCGATTTTGCCGTTACATACAAATCACGAATACCGTCCGCTGCCTCTTTACTTCTGCCCGATGAAAGCAAAGCCTGCCGCCACTGACATTCAACTTCGGTATCGGCAAATTCTGGGTGATAAGAGGTGATGATGTTTTTATATTCCCCACGCGTATTCCAGTAGGAATAAGCACTGCGAGCTAGTTCGGTAGAAAACGGCGCACGGGGATTGCGATGCAAAAAATCGATGATTTTTTCAGCTGGGAGAGTTGGCAAATTACGGCGTAATTCCTGTGCTTCCAAGTAGGGATAGAGCGGATGCGCCGCAAGATGCTGAAATTGTGCAAGCGGTGCGCCAGAAATTACGGCGTTTTCCGCTTCAATCAAGTTCTCTGCTTGAATTTTCGGCGGTAACAAAAACGCCGAGAGTAATAAAAGAAGTCGCATAGGTTTGTTCATTTCGAGTTTCATTTATTTAGGGTTAATTTGATGATTTAGCCGTTTTGGCTTTGGAATTCTGTTTGGTATCCGTTTTATCGTCCGATTTAGCCGTATTCGCAGCACTTTCCTTTTTATCTTCCGATTTAGCCGTATTCGCAGCACTTTCCTTTTTATCTTCCGATTTAGCCGCAGCTGCGCCGCCGTCCGATTTAGCTATGTCCGTTTTGTCCTCCACTGAATTATTTTCCACTGGGGGATTTGTCGCAGATTCAGCGTCAGCAGGCGTTTTAGTTAAATATTCCTTCCACTCCTCGCGGTATTTATCACGATAAGCAATCACGCGCTGGACATAGTTTTGTGTTTCCGCATATGCAGGAATTGCTCGCCCTGCCCGTCGCACCGCATTTGGTCCTGCGTTATACGCTGCCAGAGCAAGCTCATCGGTTTGAAATTCGCGCTTTAATTCCGCCAGAAAACGCAAACCGCCATCGATATTCTGCTCGGGAATGAACGGGTCTTCCACACCAAGATAACCAGCCGTTGCTGGCATCAATTGCATCAAACCAATCGCGCCCTTGCTGGATACAACATTCGCCCGATAAGCACTTTCCACCGTAATCACCGCATGCGCAAGAGCACGCTCAACCCCATATTTATCCGCAAGACGGTTAATCGTGGCATTCAAGCTCAACATACGCTCTAATCGCGCCCCTTCTGGTTTAGTGATAGTCGTTGCCCCAGTTTTACCTGCTGGACGGACGATACAGCGGTTTTGCAAATTTATCGTCCGACCGCCAACGGTAATTTGTGCCCGACAAGATTGCACGGGATTAGGCGAAGAGCTCTGCAACACAGAGCCCAGCGAACAGGGAATTAAATGCTTTTTGCCGTTTTTGACATAACTTCCACAAGAACGAGCTTGACTTTCGTTATAAAACAGCGTTGTAAGCAAGACAAGCAGCAAGGTTTTTCTCATCATCACAAACCAATTTGCGACGGATTAGCCTTGTATCTGCGGTAATACTCCAACACTTTCGGCACATAGGCACGAGTTTCGATAAACGGCGGAATTTGGTAACCGTATTTACGAACATTGCCCTCGCCTGCGTTATACGCCGCAATTGCCAGTTGATAGTTACCGTTAAATTCGTTCAACAGCCATTTCAAATATGTCGCACCGCCACGAATATTTTCTCCTGTATGGAAACGGTCAGATACACCAAAACGCCGCGCTGTTGCTGGCATCAACTGCATTAAACCGCCCGCTCCCACTGGTGAAACCGCCTTCGATTTATAAGCAGATTCAGCTGAAATCACCGCATGCACCAAATACGGATCAACTCCGACTTTTTCGGCAATTTCATTAACCTGCGCGGAGAGCTGGCGTTGGCGTTCGCGGAAAGCAGCCGAATTATTGACACTAATCGAAATTGTTTTGATGTATTGCTCCTCAAGTTGCCGTGCCGCAATTTGCACTTCTGGCGGACATTCCTTGTCAGGAGCAATATGCAAAACCCGTCCTTCGGAAGTGGTAACCGTTCCGCCACAACTTCCGCCTGTCGCCAAATAATCCAAACTATGCGCGGAAATCGTCGCAGTTCTGTCGCCATAAGAAATTTGACCGCCAGTCGTGCCAGGTGTCATATCAAAAGAGCGAGTTGCACAGTTATATTTGCGCTCCTCACCGTTAATTTTTATCGTCCCTGCCCCCGTGCAACGCAAAGCCGCATCGGCATATTCATCTTCCTTCGTAGATGCTCCAACACCTTTTGCCGCTAAATTCATCAAATCCTTCGATTTAGAAGATACGGAAGCATTCGCCAAGTCCGCTCGCGCTCCCTGATAGGACTTCGAGAAAAACGAACAATTTTTGTAATGTTGCTGCTGATCTTCTGCAACATAACTCGCCGTTCCTTCATCGTCGAAGCATTTGTAAATATCCTTGGGAGTAGAAGCCGTCGCCATTGCGCGATTTTTCGCTTTATCACTTTTGCCTGCAATCAGGGGTTCGGTTACAGGTTTTTTCTCACCGTCTTTGCCCGTATTTGCCTTCACACCAATCGAATAGCAGGTTTCATCAGGCGGCACAGTATCTTCAACAATTTTGTTACCGCCATCGCATAAATAAATCTTGACAACTTCATAATCGGGCGTAGGTGCTGGTAGCGACAATTCCGCTGATTCGTTATCACGAATAACTAATTGCCCATCTTTTGCGGTTTTTTCTTGCTTGGTGCCAGCTTTCGGCGCAGATTTTTGACCGTCTAGCTCAATTTTTTTGCCTTGCTGCTGGTTTGTATCCGTATCCAAAGTAAAAGTTTTACCAGCGTCTTTATCCGATGCTTGCGATGGATAACTGCCTGTAATATCAAATTTTTTACCAGTAGAAATATCCGTAATTTGTTCGGGTTTAGAAGTTTGAGCGGGCGTAGTAGCCGTAGATTGCGCATCTTTCGGCGGAGTTTTTCCCGTTAATTCATCAGAACTGACAACCGTAATGCCTCCGCCTCCCAAAGAACCTGGCGTATAAGGGGAACATTGAGCATGGGCGGGTTTATTTGCCTCATTCACAATGCTTTTCTGTCCTGCAATATCGCAAACAAATAAACCAGTTGAAGATTGCGCAAAAGAAAAAATACAAAAAAACAAAAAAATAAAAAGAAAAAATCGCTTATTCATCACACAAGATAGACAACTAACAATAAAAAACAGCGGCAAAAGCCGCTGCCAGAGAATTTATGAAAGATGAAATTATTGAAGTCTCACCCAAACATCAGAACTGCCAAACCAAGAACCAAGCAAACCATAAGAGTTAATCACCAAATGCCTGCCGTCTGCTTTAACAACCATTTTTGCTTTGCTGATTTTGCCTGTTTCAGGATCTAAAATTTTTCCGCCAGTAAAAGTTACACCATCGGTAGTCTTCAAGCCTTGAATAAAAATCAAACCATTGATTGGTTTATTTTTATTTTCATCCGTGCAAGCAGAACAAACAGATTTTGTATCGGTGTAATACTGAACAATCATTGCACCATAAACACCTTTGCCCTGCGGAAAAACTCGAATAACGCTCTTCGGTTGTCCTTTGCTATCAGTCAATTTCCAAAAGCCATCAGGTCGTCTAATATCAGCAAAGACAGGGCTAGCAAGAATAAAAGCCGCCGCGGTTAAAAGTAATTTTTTCATCTAATACTCCGTATTAAAAATTCATACAAAAATATGCGTAAATAATTTAGAACGCAAAAAAGCGGGCGAATAATACGAAAAACCGACAAATTTCGTCTTACAAAAAAGTAACTTTTTTAATGCAAAAAATATCGGCTTTTGTAAATTGCCAGCACAAACGACAAAATTTGTAAAATCAACGCAAGTGAATATTTCCCACTCACAGATTTAGGACAAGTCAATGAATATCTTGATTATCGAAGATGACAAAGTTGCCGCTCAATATATCGCCAAAGGACTAAAAGAAACTGGTCATAAGCCTGATTTGGCTTTCGACGGTTTATCTGGCTTAAAAAGGGCAAGAGAAGGAAATTATGATGTTCTAGTTATCGACCGAATGCTACCCAAAATGGACGGTCTCACCATCATCAAACACTTGCGAATTGAAAAAATCAAAACTCCCGTTCTCGTTCTTTCCGCACTAGGTGAAGTCGATGACAAAATTGCAGGGCTAGACGCTGGCGGCGACGATTATTTAGTCAAACCCTATGCTTTCTCGGAATTACTCGCACGCTTAAACGCCCTAGTTCGCCGCGATAACCAAAGTCAGCAAGATATGGTGCTAGAAGTCGCAGATTTAAGGCTCGATCGCTTAAAACACACCGTAACTCGTGCAGGCAAAAAAATAAACCTACAACCGAAAGAAGTCTCAATTTTGGAACTGCTAATGCAAAATGAAGGCAGAATTGTTACCACCGCAATGCTGACCGAACAAGTTTGGGGATATAAATTCAACACTAATAGCAATGTTGTCGGTGTGCATATTTCTAGAATTCGCCAAAAAATAGATGCCGATTTTCCACTTAAACTAATCCATACAATTTATAATAAGGGATACATAATTTCCGCTAAACAAGAAGATAATTAAAATAACTCTCCATTTATAAAAATACCGCTTATAAACTAATGAATAGAACCGAACAGCTAAAAAAAATATACAAAAAAATTAGCATTTTGCAAAATAAAAGCACTTTTCATATTTCAATAATTTCTTCGATTATTGCCGTGCTGATTTCCAGTATTTTGCTGCTCTACATTTATGCATCAGCAAAACAGGAAATCTATTCACAAATCGACTCTCGCATCAATACCGAAACCGTCAAACTTCAAGCTTATTACGAGCAGCCACCCAAAAAAATGCGCGCGACCAGCATTCAAGAAACTAATACCCTTTCTGGAATGTTTTCCTGCGTGTTCAAATCCAATCCCAAAACCGATAAATTGTTACGAGAACATAGCGGAATAATGCTATTTAACACAATGGGAGAAGTATGTTCAGAATTTAGTATCGGTAAAAAAAATAAAAAAGAATCAAAAATTAGAATTCAAATCAGCAGAATTAAAAACGATAGCGATATATTAGCCGTAGGTTATGACGATAAAAAAGAAAAAGCCATACTCAACAACATAAAAAATGCCTCCTTTATTGCTATTTTCATTTGTTTTCTAGCAGGATTTTATGGTTCTTTTTATATCTCGCGAGCTATTACAAGCATTGTTTCTAAAATCAGCAGAACCGCCGTTGATTTTGCTAATGGTAATTTTTCCGCACGCTTGAATTATACCCAGAAAGATATACCAGAAATGGAGGAAATTGCCAATAACTTAAACGAAATGCTCACAAAAATAAACAGTTTAATCCTGCAACAAAAACAAGTAACCAATGACATTGCCCATGATTTACGCTCTCCGCTAACTCGTATTCATACTAGATTAGAAGTCGCAATGTTAAGCAAGAGGTCAAATAAAGAACTAGAAGAGGTAATATCTGACAGTATCGATGATGTGCAAAAACTAATTGAAACTTTTAATACATTGCTGGCAATCGCTAATACTGAAACTATCAACCAAGAAAATTTTAGTAATAATGAAATAAATGATTTAATTTCCGAACTCGGAGATATTTATCAAGATTTAATCGAAGAGGGGCAAAAATTTGAATTAGAAATTTGCCAAGAAAAATGTTTTGCTTTTATTCATACGGCTTTACTTATTCAAGCTATCGAAGCAATTTTAGATAATGCGGTCAAATTCAACAGCGAGAACGGCACTATCCGCTTGCAACTTGCACACAATGCAATGGAAAATAAGATAAATATCACCATTAGTGATAACGGCTCTGGAATACCAGAAGCCGAATTTGATAAGGTTACGGAAAAATTTGTCCGCCTAGAATCATCAAGAACGACAAAGGGAAATGGTTTAGGATTAACGCTTGCAAAAGCTATTATTAAACTGCATAAGGGGGAAATAATTATGCAGGATAATAATCCTGGATTAAAAGTAATTATTTCACTTCCAAGCAGCTAATCAAGTCTTTATTCAAGTATAAAAATAATATTTTTAGTTCATATTTCAAGGAAACATTATGTTCAATTCAAGTCAAACTTACCGTGCAATTAGTTTAATTATTGCAAATGGATTATTATTTTCTCTTGCTATTGCTCAAAATGAAGAAAAAGCGGTATTAGATAATACTGAAAAAGCGGTTGTCGGCAAAAAAAATCAGAAAACAGATAAAGAAAAAAATCAAAAGAGCCAAACTAATAATCAAGAAGAGAGGCAAGATCAAACAACAGAGCAAGAAGATGCGCGCGAAGTTGTCCGCCCTCCAATTCACATTAACGGTGAAAATACTTATACCAGTGTTAGCGCAAGCGATGCGGTTTTTCTCTGTGAAACTTCTACGGGGAAAAAAGCATTTGTAGATCGCATCAAACGCAAAGATTATGAAAATTGCACTCAAATCAGCGGTCAGCCAGAAGAAGATACACGAGCGGAAATAGCGCAAGATACTAGCGTTCCACCGCATTTATATTCGGGTGAGGAATATAATATGATGACTTCTGAAAACCAACCGTCGATAGAAAAAAATGACACTGTTGCGACTGAAAATACAGAAAATAATAATAATAAAGAAGATAAACCATTACTTACAAAAATAACCGATCAATTTCAACAAAAGAAAACTACACCATCGGCAGAAAATAATTCCACTGTTGTGTCTTGTAGCGGTGCGCTAATTTATAAAGGAAGCACTTATATCTTCAATGAAAAAGAACCTTGTCCTATTCCAGAAGAAGTATTCAAAAAACGCAAACCGATTGAAGCTGATCCAAGTTATTACACTAATTAAAAATTACCTAAAATGAATAATAATGCGAATAAAATAACCGCCCCTCTTACGCCAGTTTTATTACACTCTTGCTGTGCTCCTTGTTCAGGAGAAATAATGGAAAGATTGCGGATAAGCGAAATTCCATATGCGATATTTTTCTACAATCCCAACATTCACCCACGCCGTGAATATGAACTCCGCAAAAACGAAAATATCGAATTTGCCAACAAGCACGGAATAAAATTTTTCGACGGCGATTATGACTACAAACGCTGGTTTGAAGCGGCAAAAGGAATGGAAAATGAACCAGAGCGCGGAAGAAGATGCACAATGTGTTTCGATATGCGCCTAGAAAAAACTGCAGAATTTGCTGCCAAAAATAATTTCCCGATTTTTGCTACCTCTTTGGGTATTTCTCGCTGGAAAAATATGGAGCAAGTTAATAATGCGGGAATTAAAGCGGGCGAAAAATACGGAGTAAAGTTTTGGGACTTTAACTGGCGAAAAGGCGGCGGAAGTCAAAGAATGATTGAAATTAGCAAAAAAGAACAGTTTTATATGCAGGAATATTGCGGTTGTTCTTACTCTCTTCGTGATGC
Organism: Cardiobacteriaceae bacterium; assembly: GCA_017484165.1. Taxonomy (GTDB): domain Bacteria; phylum Pseudomonadota; class Gammaproteobacteria; order Cardiobacteriales; family Cardiobacteriaceae; genus RGIG9182. Next base: position 36,754 of record JAFUTP010000053.1, read on the forward strand.
TAACGAATGGCGAATAAAACAAGGAAGAGAAAAAATTGTTCTTGGCAGCAAATATTACGGAAAAGAATAATTATTTTACACTCTCGCTATTTTTTTATTACCCTGTTCGATGAATAAAATTGAAGAACTAAATATTATCTCTGAAAATAAAGATTTAATCATTATTGATAAACCAGCAGGAATGTTATCCGTTCCTGGTCGCGGTATTGAAAAACAAGATAGCGTCGAATTTCGCATCAAAAAACATTTTCCCACTGCCAGAGCCGTCCATCGTCTAGATATGGAAACCAGCGGCTTAATTTTGCTCGCCAAACATCTAGAAGCCGAGAGGCATTACAAAATCTGCTTTGAAAAACGCCACACGGAAAAAAAATATGTGGCAATTTGTAACGGTGAATTTGCGGATATGACAGGCGAAATTGACTTCCCCCTGCGCAGCGATTGGGAAAATCGACCGCGGCAAATGATTTGCTATGAACACGGCAAAGTTGCCAAAACCACCTTCCAAGTAATCGGTGAAGAAGAAAATAACCGCTACCGCGTTTTATTAAAACCAATCACGGGTCGCTCCCACCAACTGCGAGTGCATTTAGCAGCCATCGGCAACCCGATTGTCGGCGACCGTCTTTACGGTGGCGGCGAAAGTGAATCAACGCGATTATTATTGCACTCTTTTAGCTTAAAAATTCCTGATTTGAACGGTATTTGGCAGGAATATAAAAGCGAAATACCGTTTTAATTATAAAATAATCGGAATAATAGAATATCAATTAAGCAAGATGAAGCTTACGGAAAAACTTCTGAATTGTCCGACGATTGATAAGCAAATAAATACACCAGCCGCACAAAACACAAACCGCCATCACTACTGCCATTCCTGTAGGACTACTCGCATGCAAAAATCCTACTAAAAACGACACAAATCCTGCAATTGCAAACTGTATCATCCCTAAAAGACCCGATGCCGCACCAGATTTACAATTAAACCGCGCCATCGCCAATACGGTGGTGTTCGGTGCAATTAAACCAATCATCGACATCGTTAAAAATAAAAATACTTCAAATGCCAACAATCCCCAATTAAGCAGTGCAGATGCAATCAATAATGAGGCAAAAATAAACATTACCACAAAGGAAATCTGCAAAATGTTATAGGGTGAATGACTTTTGACTAACTTTGCATTGCAAATTGAAGTAACCGTCGAGCCGATTGTGTTAATTCCAAAAATTATTCCAAAAGCTTGCGGAGAAAGTCCGTATGAGTTCTGAAATACGGATGAGGCAGCGGTAATATAAGCAAAAATCGAAGCCAGTGTGCAGGAAAAAGACAGCACAAAAATCATATATCGTCTATCTTTTGTAATACTTAAATAGTTTTTCATCACCGAAATTGCATCGAATTTCAAGGAAGTATCAACTTTCGCCGTTTCAGGCAAACCGATTAGCATCATTGCTAATAACATCAAACCAAAAATGAACAGCAAGTAAAAAATAAACTGCCATTTAGTATAAACTGTAATCAATCCTCCAAGGGTCGGAGCAAGCATTGGAGCAAGCGAAGATATCATCATCATTATAGCCAAGATGGCAGCTCCTTGTTTAACATCATATTTATCGTTAATAATTGCACGGGCAATAACAACACCAGAACAACCTCCTAATGCCTGAATAAAGCGCCAAAAAATAAAGGCATAAACTGAATTAACTAATCCGCAAGCTAAACTCGCAACAGTGTACAAAACTATGCCAAGATAGAGCGGTTTTCTTCTGCCGTAAGCATCGCTGATTGGTCCGTAAAGTAGCTGCCCACAAGCAAATGCAACGAAAAACACCGTAATTGAAAGCTGCATTAAATGCTCTTCGGTCGCCATATCTTGCTGAATAATTTTTAATGACGGTAAATACATATCCGTAGCCAAGGGGGCAAGTGCGGACATAAAAGCAAGTATCCAAATTAAGATAAAATTTTGATGTTTTTCTACTAGTTTTTTTAACATTTTCTGCCTCTGTTTATATATAAGAATGTATTATTTTAATATAAATACTACCAAAAAATATACCTAATAGTGTAACTTTTTTTTGGCGGTAGTATAAAAATAAATATGCGGATATTTAATTATTTTTGTATATGCAAAAAATAATCAAATATCCGCTATTTTTATGGTAAAAAGCTTTTATGGTTTCGGTGGAGCTTGATGTCGTGGAGGCGGTGGCGGACGATGATGGGGGCGATGGTGATGCACATATCCTACTCCGTAATACAAACCGATATGCGGCATAAACCAATCATCGTGATAAGCGCGCAATCTCCTCTCTGCCATCGTTAGTTCATAATCCTTGACATAATTTTCTTTTGCCATTTGATAGCAATTTTGAAAAACTGGATTATTTATTTTTGCTTGATATTGCGCTTCAAGAAGATTATTTTGACTTACAAAATCAGCCGAATTAGCATAAGTATCAAAAGCTTGATTTTGGGCTTGATTTACGCTTTCAAGATTATATTTATTTCGCATCAGTGCCGCAGTTTCAGGGTCGCATTTCTGCGCTAAATCTATCGCCAATTGCCGCTGTGCCTCTTTTTCCAACAGTTCTTTTTGCGCTAATTCTTCGGGAGTTAAACTTTTGGAACAGGAAAATAAAAATAATAGCGATAAAAGGATAAAAATAGACTTTTTCATAATTAAATCCTATAAAAAACAAAATTATAACTCAATATAATGCGGAATTATATCCTCATAATTACCATCTGGCATTAAAAAACCTTTGGGAATAAGCCCTAATTGAGTAAAACCAAGCTTTTTATATAACTTCAAAGCAGTATTATTACTTGCAACCACGGCATTAAACTGCAATATCTTAAATCCGCACTCTTTTGCTTTTTTTATGCTATCTTTGACTAAAATTTCTCCCACTCCTAGACCTCTTTTTTTAGCTGTTACCGCATAACTAGTATTAGCAATATGAGCACATCTTCCTACATTATTCGGATGCAAAATATAAAGTCCAACGACTTCCGTATTATTTAATTTTGCAACTGCCGTTAATGTTTGCGAAGAAAAGAACCCTCTTGCAGCATTTTCATCCAATATTTCCATTTGCGGAAAAGCTATTCCTTGTTCTACAATTTCATTCCAAATTTCCATTGCAGAAATCAAGTCTTCTTCACATAATTTCTCTACTGTAATATTCATTTTTTTCTATCCTTCATATAAAAAAATCAAACCGAATGATTAAATTCGACTTGATTATAAATATAAAAATAAATATGCGAAAATTAAAAATTATTTTCTTTCTATCCTTTCAGGACCACCTTTTAATATTGCTCCAACGACTTTATGCGGCATATATAATTCTTCTAAATATTGCACATCCTCATCGCTTAATTTTATTTCCAAAGACTTAACCGCCGATTGCAAATGCTCGGTATTTATTGCACCGAAAACAGGGCTTTCGACACCTTTACTAAATAACCAAGCCAAAGCCACTTCTGCCATCGAATAATTAAGCTTTTCAGCTACTTTTGCAAGCCTTGAAATAACCTTCAAATCAGCTTCCTTAAACTCATCATATTTAACCCGCATCACCTTATCTTCACGGCTTCTTTGCGAGCTGCTATCCCAGTCTCGTCTAGCTAAATGACCGCTTGCCAAAGGACTATATGGCGCAATTGCGGTATTAAATTGCCGACAAGTTGGAATTAAATCTCTTTCATCTTCACGGTAAATTAAGTTGTAATGGTTTTGCATCACGGTAAATGGGGTTAAATTATTCCGTATAGCGATTTCTTGCAAATTATGAAATTGATAAGCATACATCGCAGAAGCACCGATTGCTCGCACTTTTCCCATTCCCACTAATTCATGCAAAGCATGCATTGTTTCTTCCATCGAATGGTCATAATCAAAACGGTGAATCATATAAATATCTACATAATCCATATTCAACCGTTTTAGTGATTTGTCAATCTCTGCAAAAATTGCTTTACGAGATAACTTGCCTTCATTAAAAAATACTTTGGTTTCAATTACAACTTCATCCCTTTTAATATTCAGTTCTCGTAATACTTTACCTAAATATTCTTCCGAATCACCGTTAGTGTAAATATTTGCGGTATCAAAGTAATTTATTCCCAACTCTATGGCTTTTTTATTACACTCTTGCACTGAAAAATATCCTCTACCGTCCAAGTTAAGAAGTTAGAATTCGGACGACCAAATCCCATACAACCTAAACATAATTTTGACACCTTTATGCCACTATGACCTAAATTTACATATTGCATTTTTTAATCTCCTTGCAATAAACATAATAAAAAATAATATAAAAATGATATAAAGATGATATTATATCCGCTAAAAATATAGCTTTGATGAAATACAATATTCCATTGTCAAGAATTATCTCAAACAGGAGTTTTTTAATGAATCCAAAATTACACCCTTCCATCCAACCTGATTCCAACGGTTTATTCGGCGAATTCGGAGGAAAAATCGACCACCCAGCACTGCAAAAAGCCTTGCAAGAAATCGAAGATGGCTTTCATGCAATGATAAAAGACGAGGAATTTTTAAGGGAGTTCAAATTATTACGCGAAACTTATATCGGAAGACCTTCTCCCATTTATCACGCCCGTAATTTATCTAAAAACGGGGCAAATATTTACTTCAAGAGGGAAGATTTAAACCATACAGGGGCCCATAAAATCAATCACTGCATCGGTGAAGTTTTGCTCGCCAAACGCTTGGGCAAAAAGAAAGTTATCGCCGAAACTGGCGCGGGACAGCACGGAGTTGCATTAGCAACCGCCGCCGCACTGCTCGGAATGCCCTGCGATATTCATATGGGCGAAGTCGATATCGCCAAAGAAGCACCGAATGTGTCAAGAATGAAGGTTTTGGGTGCGAATGTAGTGCCAGTATCCTTCGGCGCAAAAACTCTCAAAGAGGCGGTAGATAGCGCATTTGCCGATTATCTTAAAGATCCAGAAGGCACAATGTATGCCATCGGTTCGGTAGTCGGTCCTGCGCCCTTTCCTGAAATTGTCGCATTTTTTCAATCAATTGTCGGACACGAGGCAAGAGAGCAATTTCAATCCGCTTACGGTCATCTGCCAAATGAAGTTGTCGCCTGCGTCGGCGGTGGCTCGAATGCTATCGGGATTTTTAACGCATTTTTAGATGATAAAGAAGTCAAACTCACGGGAGTTGAGCCAGCAGGCGACGGTTTAGATAAACCAGGACGACATGCTGCATCGCTCACACTCGGTAAAAAAGGCGAAATTCACGGCTTCCGCTGCTACTATTTACAAAACGAAGACGGCTCGCCAGCGACGGTTTATTCAATTGCATCGGGCTTGGACTATCCAGGTGTCGGTCCGCAACATTGTTATTTGTATGACAAAGGACGGGTAAATTACGACACGGCAGACGATAAAGAATGCTTGGACGCTTTCATCACTCTCTCACGGCAGGAAGGGATTATTCCCGCACTGGAAAGCTCACACGCCGCCGCTTACGCCATCCGTCAAGCGACAAATAAGGATAAAAATTACCATATTTTGGTTAATCTATCAGGACGCGGTGATAAAGATATTGATTTTGTAATGAGTAAATTAGGGCTGTAACAGTAGAAAAATTTATACCGTATAGTGATAAAAAATAAGCTATACGGTATAAAAAGGAACAATGTATGAAATGGTATGAAGATTATGATTTTATTCTGAAAATCTTTGAAAAAGGTTGGCAAGTTGATGAAACTTCTTTTCATTTTCTTTCTGACCCTGAAATTTTTCTTTCCGACCCTGAAAATGAGCGTTTTATTGGCTATCTTCCTGAAATAGATAAAGAAAAACCTTATTGGGTAGGACTTTGTGATATTCCAAACGGTGCATCATTCAAGTCAGCAAAAGAACTATTCGAAGCCAAAATTTTTGACGGAAAATCAATCAAAGAGCGTTGGAATGAATTAGTTTTAGATACTATAGGTGGATTGTCTGTTGATGATATGGATAAATCAAGATTTGAATAATGAAATTTTTATACTCTCTCCACTTCAAAATAATATTTAGTTACTTCTTCCTCGCCGTATTGTTCTACTGTCTTTAAGCTTGCTGCCTCGTCTATTTTGAATTGCAACAACTACATTGAGCTGTCTAAAAATTTTTTCGCCTTCTTCCAAAAACATCACAAACAATTCCCCTATCCCAGCAAAACATCAAGTGCCATCATCAAAGAAAAGCCGATTGCAAATAATATCGGTGGAATATTAGAGTGCTCACCTTGCGCCATATCAGGAATTAACTCCTCAACCACAACATATATCATCGCGCCAGCGGCAAATGCGAGCAAAAACGGCAAAATAGAAATTGCAACCGTTGTCGCAATTAGTGTTACAACAAATGCAATTGGTTCGACAATTCCCGACAAAAAACCAACCCAAAAACTAAATTTGCGTGATTTTCCAGCAGTTTTGGCTGTAAATGAAACGATTGTGCCTTCTGGAATATTTTGAATTGCAATTCCTAATGCTAATGCCAATGCGGCAATTGGTTTTGTTTCATTATTTGCAAGAAAAGCAGCATAAGCAACTCCCACTGCCATTCCTTCGGGGATATTGTGTAAGGTTACGGCAAGGGCTAATTTGGCATTTTTTGATAACTTACTTTTTACCCCTTCCGAAGTCGCTAAATTAAGGTGCTGATGCGGAATGGTTTTATCTAAAAATAAAAATGCAAGATTGCCAATTAAAAATCCGACAATCACAATCAAAATTTCCCATTTGCCCTGATTTTCAATTTCCCGCAAGGCTGGGACTAGCAATGACCAGACGGCCGCGGCAATCATAATCCCCGCAGCAAAGCCAAAAATTGCCCGCTCAATTATTCTGGGAAAATTTGCGCGGATTAAAAATATGAGTGCCGCACCGATAGTCGTGCCCAAAAACGGTAAAAGCAAACCATAAAGCAAAGGTAATTGTAGAAGTGTCATTTCAAATAATTATTAACTATAAAGGCTTTCTAAAAATTCGTCATTTTGAGCCGTAGGCGAAAAATCTCTATCGGCAGATCCTTCGCTATATTCAGAATGACGAAAATTAAAAATATGCGAACCCTAATTTTAGATACGCTCTATAAAAAATATGCGAAAAAAGAGCAAACGGTTTGATAAAAAACCGCCACTCTTGACGGTCTTTTTTTTACACTATTTACTTATTTTACCGCCGCCTCCAAAGCCTGTTTTAAGTCAGCTTTAATATCATCAATATGCTCTATACCGATTGATAAGCGCACCATATCTTCGGCAACACCCGCTGCTTTTAATTCTTCCGAATTAAGTTGGCGATGAGTGGTGCTCGCAGGATGCGTCGCCAAAGATTTGGCATCACCAATATTTACTAAACGCAAAATCATTTGCAAAGAATCTAAAAACTTTGCCCCCGCTTCGCGCCCGCCTTTAATACCAAAACTCAAAAGTCCCGATGCTTTGCCAGAATAATCACGGTCAATCAGAGCTTTATATTTGCTGTCGGGAAGTCCTGGATAATTTACCCAAGAAACTTCGGGACGCGAACGCAGAAATTCTGCCACCGCCAAAGCATTTTCCGAATGCCGCTCAAAACGCAGCGATAGAGTTTCTAAACCGATAAGAATTAGTAATACATTGAACGGCGCAATTGCAGCACCAGTATTACGAAGTGGCACAACTCTCGCTCTTGCAACATAGGCAGCAGCACCGAAATGCTCACAATAATTCACGCCGTGATAGGCGGGATCGGGGCTAGCAAGAATTTTGAAGCGCGGATTGTTCTTCCAATCAAATTTTCCGCCGTCAATAATCGCCCCACCGAGAGAATTTCCATGTCCGTTGATGTATTTTGTAAGACTTTCAATGACAATATCCGCACCAATGTCTAACGGTTTAATCGCCGCAGGAGTTGCAACCGTGTTATCAACAATAAGCGGCAAACCGTTGGAATGCGCAATTTCCGCTAATTTCGGAATATCGGCAACTTTCACCGCAGGGTTACTAATACTTTCGCAATAAACCAACTTGCTTTTTTCATCGACCAGAGCGTTAATTTGTTCAGGATTATCAATTTCAAAAAAGCGCACTTCAATGCCCTGATTTTTCAAATTATGAGCAAAAAGGTTAAAAGTTCCGCCGTAAAGCTCCTTGGAAACAATAATATTATCGCCAGCAGTTGTAATAGTTTGTATTGCATACAAAATCGCAGACATTCCCGAAGCTACCGTCAAAGCCGCAACTCCGCCTTCAATTGCCGCTAATCTCTGCTCCAAAACATCAGCGGTCGGATTCATAATCCGCGTATAAATATTGCCAGGCACTTTGAGGTCAAATAAATCCGCACCGTGCTGGGCATTGTCAAAAACATAGCTTGCAGTTTGATAAACAGGCACCGCCGCCGAATGAGTTGTCGCCTCAGCTTTATAACCTGCGTGTAGTGATAGAGTTTCAAGTTTCATAAAAATCTCCTGTTTTGTCCCTTACAAAGAATAGAGAAATAAAAAATTAACTGTTAAAATAGAAAATAATAAGTATAAAAAACTAGCTTGATTGAATATTTTTCTACTTAAAAAAATATAATGAATTACAAATAACAGGGCAGAAAAATAATATAAATTCAAATATTTTTTCATAATAAAACTATATACCGCCAAACTTAAAAATCCTGCCAGAATAAATATAACTTGTGCATATTTTGCCAAGTCAAAACCAAGCTTTACGGATAAAGTATTTTTTCCTGCAATTCTATCGCCATCAATATCACGGATATTATTAAAATTTAACACCGAACAGGCAAAAAATCCCATCGCCATAGCGGGAAAAATTACGGCTAATGAGATAAAACCAGTTTGCAGAAAAAAAGAGCCAAGAACGGCAACTATTCCGAAGAAAATAAACACTGACACTTCGCCAAAACCGCGGTAAGCATAGGCAATTCCTACAGTATAAAAACAAGCGGCTAAAATTGCTAAAATACCAATAATGATAAAAAAGATGATATGAGATAGCGATAAATTATCCGCTGCGAAAAATAATAGCAAAGAGCCAGAAAAAAAAGCCGCAACAATTAAAAAATAAATGAAATTTTTAATTTTATTTTTAGTAGCTTTATCCGCTGAAATAGTTATTCTTTTGGGGGCATTTTTATTGCGGTATAAATCCGCATTTTTCATTGCATCACCGTAATCATTTACCACATTCGACAATATTTGCAAAATTAAAGCTGTAAGTAATGTCAATATGAATATGAAATAATTTATTCTCCCACTTGACAAATATGCAAGACAGTTACCTAAAACAACCGCAATTATTGCAAGTGATAAAGTCGGTAAGCGCAGAAGTTGAAAATAAAGCATAAGTTCAAAAATACTAAATAAATCAAGCAAATGGTATAGATTTTTATGCTAAAATGCTGCATTTATTCAAGCTTTAATTAGCAAAAAAATTATCCGAAAAATATATCAAGGAGTATCCCTTTGGAAGCTAATATTTCAATTTATCAAATAATTGCTGATGCTAGTTTATTCGTAAAATTTATTATGTTGGTGTTATTTTTAATGCTTTTAACCACCATCTTTTGGACAGGTAAAAAAGCTATTTATTTTTTAAGAATAGAGCAAAAAATAGCGGGGTTCAAGAGCACTTTTTGGAATGAAAGAGGGGTGCAAATTTCCTTAATTTATGACCAATACCGTGAAAAAGATTGCGAAGCGATAGAACAAATATTCAAAGACGGTTATGAAGAATTTAAGCATTTTTTAGATAAGAAAAATTTCGAAGACCCCGACGCAATTGTTCATAACTGCCGCCGTGCGATGGAAGCCGCCGTCCGTGCCGAAAATGCTAAACAGGAAAAAGGCTTGGATTTGCTCGCAACTTTCGGTTCTTCCGCACCGTATATCGGACTACTCGGCACGGTTTTCGGAATTATGCACGCCTTTATTTCACTCGGTTCAGCACAAAACACCACCATCAACACCGTCGCTCCCGCAATTGCCGAAGCCTTGATTGCAACCGCTATCGGTCTTGCCGCAGCAATTCCTTCCGTATTGTCATACAACGCATTCATTTCTAAATCGGAAAAAATCAATGTCGAATATGACACCTTCATCGAAAGATTTTGCAATTTAATGCAAAGACAAATTATGAATGCCAAAAAGAGCATAGAACGCGCTCAAAGTTATTAAACAAGTCCAAAAATTCCGTATAAGTTATTAAAAATATTCAAGGATAGAATAATGAAACGACGCACTCGCCGTGTTACTTCTGAAATGAATGTTGTGCCCTATATTGATGTAATGTTGGTTTTATTAGTTATTTTTATGATCGCCGCACCGTTGATGACCCGCTCGATAACGGTGGAATTGCCAGAAGTCGGAACAGAAAATTCAGAAAAAATCGATCCGAATAAAGAAATGAAAAAAATCGCTCAATTGGAAATCGATAAAGATGGCAAGGCAAAACTAGTCATCGGTCGCGAAGCGGTTGCCGATAATGATGCAAGCATTCTCGCAGAGCTGAAAAAATTCAAAGAAGAAAATCCCGAAGAAGGCGTTTATATCTGCGGAGATAAAAAAGCAGAGTATGAAAAAATCTTTCATTTCGTTGAATTGGCAAAAGAAGCTGGCATAAAAATGCAGCTCGATGCCAGAGAAAGAACAACAGATTAAGGTTAAAAATGCAAGCGCGCAAACTTCGAGCTCTAACTGAAAATGCTTTCGGAGTATTTTTAGTTGCCGTTGCTCTAATCAGCACTGCAATATTTATTTGGCATTACAAAAATCAAAAACTCGCCGAACAAGACCAGCAAGCACCTAGCGAAATCCCGTCAGAAGAAGCTCTGCTGCCAAGCGAAACGGCAGTAGAAATAAATACGGATATGCAGCCACTGCAAGAACGATTAGACAAAATCGAAAAAAGAGAAAAACAAATCGAAGCGGAAAGACAAAGAAAAATCCGTGAGGCGGAAGAAAAACGCCGCCGCGAAGCCGAGGAAAAACGCCGTAAAGAAGAAGAAGCTAAACGCAAAGCCGAAGAAGAAAGAAAACGCAAATTAGCCGAGGAAAAAGCTGCCGCTGAAAAAGCCGCTGCCGAACTGCGTCGCAAAAAAGAAGAAGCCGAAAAATTAGCCGCTGAAAAACTCGCAAAAGAGGCAAAAGAAAAAGCAGAAAAAGCAGCAAAAGAAGCCAAGGCAAAAGCCGATAAAGCAGCCAAAGAAAAAGCAGAAAAAGCCGCAAGAGAAGCGCGTGAAAAAGCCGCAAAGGCAGAAAAAGCAGCAAAAGAGGCAAAAGAAAAAGCCACAAGAGCTGAAAAAGAAGCGCGTGAAAAAGCGGCAAAAGAGGCGAAAGAAAAAGCAGAAAAAGAAGCAAAAGCCAAAGCAGCACAGAAAAAATTAGACGCAACCAAAAAGCCAGAACTCGGACTTTCTAGTTATGACGAAAAAACAGGCGGTAGCAACAGCACAAACGGCACAGCTGCAAAAAGTAATAATGACGACCGCGCCGCACTTAATGCCGATTTAATTGCATTTTCGGAAGCGGCAAAAAATAAAGTGTGGAGTAAATGGATAACGCCAGCGAATGCACAACATTCCCGCAATCCGTCTTTGCTGATTAAAGTTGATAATTCAGGACGAGTGGTAAGCGTAAAGGTGCAGAAATCGAGCGGCAATAAGCTGTATGACGAGTCGGTAATATCAGCGGTCAAAGCCGCATCACCACTTCGAATGCCGCAAATGCAAAAAAACCGCGAAAGAATTGTCAGCGAGGGAATTGTGGTGAATTTCTGATTTATTCATTTTTCTTCGCCTAATCGGCAAAAATCCATTCATAAAATCCGTTTAATACAACAATTTTTAGGGAGAACTTAATGCAAACCGAATTTGACATCATCATTGCAGGCGCAGGTCCAGCTGGTTTGGCACTGGCTCGTGCTTTATCCGATACCGAACTCAAAATTGCTATCGTTGATCCGCATTCAGATGAAGAGCTAAAAAATCCGCCCTTCGACGGTCGCGAAATCGCCCTCACCCACCCTTCTAAACATATTCTGGAACAGCTCGATATTTGGTCAGGTTTTCGTGATGAGGAAATTTTTATCCTCCGCGATGCCAAAGTTATCAACGGTGAAAGCCCATATCAATTACATTTTCCCGAACCGTCAGCCGATAGCAAAAAACGCCCGATTTCCAATCTCGGTTATTTAGTCTCCAATGATTGCATTCGCCGTGAAGCTTACCGTGCCACACAGGAGCAAAAAAATATCGAATGGTTTTTGCAAAATAAAGTCAAAACCGCAACTTCCGATGCAATCAGCGCCAAAGTTACGCTCGACGACGGCACGCAACTATCCGCCGCACTTCTAGTCGCCGCTGATAGCCGTTTATCTAGCATCCGTCGGCAAATGGGAATAGTTTGCGATTTGCACGATTTCGGGCGCACGGTGATTGTTTTCCGTCTCGAACACGAAATATCAAATGAACAAACCGCCTTCGAATGCTTCTTTTACGGCTCGACTTTGGCACTTCTTCCGCTTACCGATAAAGTTACCAATTGCGTCATCACTATTGACTCGCGCCGCCAAGCGGAAATTACCGAAATTACGGGAGAAGAATTAGCCGCTTTGGTGGAAAGTCAAGTCGGCGGAAAATACGGAAAAATGCGTCTTGCCAGCACAATTCACCCTTATCCGCTTGTCGGCTCGCATGCCAAATCTTTTTACGCACCGCGCTGCGCTCTCGTTGGTGATGCCGCTTGCGGAATGCATCCCGTAACCGCACACGGCTACAACTTAGGTCTCAAAAGTCAGGAAATTCTCTCCAAATTGATAATTCGCCAGAAAAGTCAGGGCTTGGATATCGGTGATAGCGCGATGCTTGCGGAATATTCTCGCCGTCATCGAATAAACACTATCCCGATGTATTACGGAACCAATACACTTGTCAGCATTTTCACCCGAGAAACGGCAGCGGCAAAAGTGCTGCGTTCGGGAATTTTGAAAATTGCTAATAATCTACCGCCCGTGAAATATTTAATCAGCCGACAACTGACTGGTTAATCATAAATCACGGTGAATAAAAAATAGCATTACAAGCAGTAAAACAGTAAAAAAAATTCAGGAAATTCACAATGCAGAGACGAAAATTTTTTCAATATTCAGTGCTTTCCGCTACCCTATTAGCAGGAATAAATAAGCTATTTGCTAGTGATAAAAATAAAGAAATAATCGCAAATGCCAAAAGCACTCAAAATATCTACATTATCAACGGTGCTAATAGTAAAGAAGTTTGGGGGGCGAAAGGCAAACTCAACGATTCTTTATGTCAAATCGCCAAAGAAGAGTTGGAAAAATTAGGCAAAAAAGTAACCGTCAGCAAAATTGCGGACGGTTACGATATTCAAAAAGAAAGCGACAAAATCATCAATGCCGATGCGATTATTTGGCAAATGCCTGTTTGGTTTATGGCACAGCCGTGGTTTGTCAAAAAATATATCGATGAAGTGTTTATGGAAGTGATGATGAAAACAAACAGCAATGACGGCAGACACCGCACCAACCCTGATAAAGACTACGGACGCGGTGGCAAATTAACCACGCTGTATATGCTTTCCACCACTTGGAATGCCCCAGCCGCCGCATTCACCCAAGCAGGCGAATTTTTTGACGGCAAAGGCATTGACGGTGCATTTTACCAATTCCACAAAGGCACTGAGTTTTTGGGAATGAAACCTTTGCCATCATTTATGTGCAACGATGTGATTAAAAATCCACAAATCGAAAAAGATTTTGTTCGTTACCGCAAACATTTACAGCAGGTTTTCGCTTGAATATTTCGTTACAACAAGTTAATAAAAACTGTAAGTATTAAATAAAGGCATTAAAAGTAAATATGGAAAAAATCAACTTAACCGTAATCATTATGGCAAAGAACGAAGAGGATAATATTCTTGCCGCAATTAAATCCGCAAGTTTTGCTAGTGAAATATTGGTAATAGATGATTATTCCAGCGATAAGACTGCAGAAATTGCAATAGAACAGGGAGCAAAAGTTATCGCAAGAGAGTTAAACGGAGATTTTGCTTCGCAACTTAATTTTGCAATAAAAAAAGCTCGCTCAAATTATGTTTTTATCCTCGATGCCGATGAAAGAATAAACCCGAAATTAGCCGATAGCATCGCCAAAACAATTCAAAACGAAGAGCAAATTACGGGCATCATTAAGCGCAAAAATTACTTACACATCACAAAAGCAACTCACGGAATTTTAAGAGCTGACTTCATACCACGGCTTTTCCTCAAAACCGCAATTGAAGTACGCGGACAAGTCCATCAAAGTTATTGTTCAAGTATGCCGAATAAGTTACTTTCAGGTCATTTAATTCATTTTCCCTATAAATCTTGGGAACAATATCTGCATAAAGGGAATTTATATACCAGTCTCGCTGCGGAAAAATATAAGCAACAGGGTAGAAAATGCTTCTTTTTACTCGATATCGTTATTAAGCCTTTCTGGGCATTTTTTAAGGTATATTTTTGGCATCTCGGCTTTTTAGACGGCAAAATCGGATTTATTTTGGCTTTTAATCATGCCGCTTATACGATGAATAAATACGCCAAACTTATGACCGAGGGAAAGCTGTAATTAAGCTAAAAAGCCGTAATACATTATGAGTAACGATGCAAAAGAAAAGAAAACAGTGTTGATTAAGGGAGCAGGTTTCAGTAATGGAATTTGCGCTGCAAAATACCAAAATTCCAGCATACATAAACTCACACGGCATCGCGCGACGGAATACGGCGATATTGCAAAATCTAGACGACAGGAGAAGTTTTTAGTTTCAAAGCAATGAGCTCGCAAAACAGCAATTGGGAGATACACTAGGTACTTGCGATGCTGTTAATATCTCACTAGTATTAAAACGCTGGGGGAATGATTAAAGCGTCCAAATACGCTTACTAAATGTTTTTTTTGAATTTTAGGAGAATAAAAATGTCAGAGAATAGTGAAATTATTTCAGTGGAAGAATTTGAAAGATTGGTGAAAGAGAAGGAGTATGATAGTGCTTATATGTATTTGTTGCATATCTTGTTAGGAATATCACAAACTAATGGGCTTATGAGCAATTGGAACGCTACTATTCCAAATTCTATCGCAAACGAAAACAATAGAACCGACGCTTACAGATATCTATCTACTAAATTAATTTCACTAATAAAGGAACTATGTAGTTCAGAACAAGCTGTATCCACTCTATTTATGAATGACTTATTAAATTGCCAATCATCTTTACATAGGCTATTTGTTAGTTCTGTCAATATCAATCCTGATGAATATTTACAACAACTATTATCTGATTCAGAGTTAGGAATTTATGATAACGATAAAGTTCTTGTTGTGCCTGAACAAAATAAAATTTTACGGTTTCTATTATTTTGGACTATCAATTCAGATTTAACTATTGATATCAATAAATTATGGGATATCAATCCACATCTAGCATCTGTTTTTTGCTTGTCTTATCTATCCAGTTTACCAATTTTAAATATGTATGAATATTGCAAAAGAGCCAAAATATTGAAATGGTTGCCAAATAAACTTATGACATTAGATAATATTACTTTATCCATCGATACGGTTGTATGTACTTATATGTATTGTTCATACGATATATCAGAAAACAAACATCGAATAAAACAAGGTATAAATCATTTAATACGTAAAAAATTAGCACTAATGGATATATCCAATAGAAATATCGGATTGATTTGTAAAAGAAACAGTAAGCCTGTTATGGTTGTTGTGTTGGAGTATTTTTCTACTAATCACTCTATATACAGGACGCATTCATCTTCGCTATTGGCAGCAAAACAATATTTTTACTTGATAGCATGCATAAGCAATAAAATAGATAAAATAGCGGCAAATATATTTGATGAAATCATTATTAGAAATTTTTCCACATATTCTATGGATGGCAATTGTGAATATATTCGTAATATATGCGAATCTAATAAAGCTGCTGTTTTATATATGCCATCAGTTGGCATGAACCCAATTACTGTTTATATATCTAACATTCGCCTCGCACCGATTCAAGTAATAGCTCTTGGTCATCCTGCAACTACTCATTCTGATTGCATTGATTATGTAATGGTGGAAGATGATTATGTTGGTGATGAGAGTTGTTTTTCGGAAAAGTTAATTCGTTTGCCAAAAGATGCTTTGCCTTATGTTCCAAGTTCTGCTGCGCCTGAAAAAGTTGAATACAAAAGACTAACGGATACCAATCCTGATATTGTTCATATCGGCGTTGCCACATCAATTATGAAATTAAATCCATTCTTTTTAGATGCTTGTCGTGCAATTCATGATAGAGCAAAAGTAAAGATAAAATTTCATTTCGCACTGGGAACATATATTGGACTTGATTATGTATATGTTAATCGCTTCTTAAAATCCTATCTCGGTGAAGATGTTATTGCCTATCCATCTCGTCCTTACAAGGAATATTTAGAAGTTCTTTCGCACTGCGATATGTGTATCAATCCTTTCCCATTTGGAAATACTAACGGGATTATTGATATGGTTACTTTGGGTCTGGTTGGGGTTTGCAAGACTGGTCGTGAAGTACATGAACATATCGATGAAGGTTTATTCCGCAGGCTTGGTTTGCCAGATTGGTTGATTACTAAAACTGCTGATGAATATGTGGCTGCTGCTATTCGTCTTGCGGAAAATCACGAAGAGCGGATAGCTTTGCGTAAAGACATCATTAAAAACAACAAACTGCACACTTTATTTTCTGGTGATCCATCGCCCTTGGGCAGAATTTTGTTTGAAAAGGTTAAGGAAAAATTCAACCTTGATGAAGCAGAAGAAATTCCCGATTGGGATTTTGAAAAAGAAGCGGCGGTTTAATTATCTTTATTTAGCAAATTACAAACGGAGATTTAACTCTCCGTTTTTCTTTATTTATAACTTACAAGAAATATGAATAACGCGATTGAAGTTTCGGGGGTTGAACATTTTTACGGTAAAAATCACGCCCTTCGCGGAGTTGATTTAGAGATTAAAGCGGGACGAGATTGCGTTTTTATCGGTGCTGACGGTGTTGGCAAATCGACGCTACTTTCTTTGATTGCTGGTAGTCGTATTTTGCAGCACGGTGAAATACGGGTTTTAGGGCTTAATCCGCGCAAAACTCGCGACCGTGATGAGCTATCGCGTCGGGTTGCTTTTATGCCACAGGGCTTGGGGTTTAATCTTTATCCGACGCTTTCTATTGATGAAAATCTTGATTTTCATGCGCGGCTACTGGCAACGCCTCGCCATATCCGCAATGAACTGATGGATAAATTGCTTACTGCGACGGGATTGATTGGATTTCGCTCTCGTGCGGCGGGTAAGCTTTCTGGCGGTATGAAGCAGAAGTTGGGGCTTTGCTGTGCACTTTTGCGTCGTCCTGAAATTTTGATTTTGGACGAACCGACTACTGGGGTTGATCCGCTTTCCAGACGGCAATTTTGGTCTTTGATACAGGATTTGCGCACGCAGTTACCTAATATGACGGTTTTAACCGCAACTGCTTATATCGATGAGGCGGTAAATTTTTCTGATATTGCGATTTTTGATGCGGGAAAAATTTTGCACTCGGGTGAAATTTCAAAGCTGATTGCTGATGATTTAGCCGAATGTTCTTCGTCTGTTACGGCATTGGAGCGGGTTTATAACCGTTATTTACCAGAAAATAAGCGTTCGATTGCAATTGTCAAATCACCGTTTATTTCCGTCTCATCCGAAAAGCCAGTTATTACAGCCGAGAGTTTATTAAAGAAGTTCGGTCAATTCACCGCGGTGAATAATGTCAGTTTTAGCATCAAGAGGGGCGAAATTTTTGGATTTTTAGGCTCAAATGGCTGCGGTAAATCAACCACGATGAAGATGCTGACAGGTCTGTTAGAGCCTGATGGCGGCAAAATTGAAATTTTATCTACTCCTGAAATTGGCTCGATGCTGGCGAAAAAAAGCGTTGGTTATATGTCGCAGAATTTTTCGCTTTATGAGGAAATTTCCCTGCGGGAGAATTTACAGCTGCATGCAACGCTTTACGGCATTGACCGCCAAACGGCAAAATCCCTTATAAATCAAGCACTTAACCAATATCAACTCGCTGATTTTGCCGATACATTACCGAAAAATTTGCCGCTTGGTATGCGCCAACGCCTGCAACTTGCGGCAGCTTGTTTGCATAATCCGCAGATTTTGATTTTGGACGAGCCGACTTCGGGTGTTGATCCAGCGGCGCGGGATTTATTTTGGGTAGAGCTTTTACGGCTTTCTCGGGAGAAAAAAATCACTATTTTTGTTTCCACCCACTTTATGAATGAAGCTGCAAGATGCGACCGAATTTCTTTTATGCATCGCGGAAAAGTTTTGGATATCGGCAGTCCTGATGAATTAGTTGAGAAGCAAAAAGTTAGCAATTTAGAAGAAGCTTTTATTAAATATCTCGAAATTGAAGAAAAAGAGTTTAATTCCAAGAATAAAAATACCGAAAGAGTGGAGAAAAAAAATCAAGAGAGTATAAAAAAATCTAATAAATCATATTTTGAATTTTTATTGCCATCTTTTATTCGCTTGATTTTTGCTTTTGCACGCCGTGAATTGATTGAATTATTCCGCGATCCCATTCGAATATTTTTTGCAATTTTTGGTCCCTTACTGATTATTATCACGGGGGCAATGGCGATATCTTTTGATATCAAGTCAATTCCATTTGTGGTTGAGGATTTTGATAATTCCGACATATCACGCAAGCTGATTGCTGAATATGAAAATTCGCCTTATTTCAAGCGTATTTATCCAAATGATAATAATCCTGTTGAGGAATTATTAAAGGCTGGAAAAGTTAAATTTATCCTTGATATATCGCCTAATTTTTCTAATGATGTAATTTCCAGAAATAATCAAGCACAACTTGGAATAATTATTGACGGAAGTATGCCGTTTATGGGGGAGAATGTCCTTGCGCTTTCGCAGGCGGCAGCAAATTCTTATTTGCAGAAAATATACGCATCAGAGGGTAAAAATATTGAACAAAGAGTGCAAATTGAACCGCGCTATGCCTATAATCCAGATTTTCAATCGGTATATGCGATGACACCTGGGATGATAACTTTGTCATTAGTTTTAGTTCCCGTAATGATGACCGCGCTAGGTGTTGCCAGAGAGCGAGAATTAGGCTCAATCGTCAATTGGTATTGCTCACCAGCCAGTGCTCTACAATATTTATTAGGCAAACAAATACCCTATTTCTGCTTTGCATTTGCATCATTTTTAATATTAGTTTTTGTAGCAATAGTGTTATATTCTGTGCCGATGAGGGGAAGTTTTTTGGCATTAGAGTGTGGTGCAATCTTATTGATTTTAGCCGTAACAGGGTTTGGTTTATTTATTTCTGCTTTAATTCGTTCGCAAATTGCAGCAATGATATTTGCGGCAATGGCTTCGGTTATTCCCGCAATGAGCTTTTCAGGAATTATTTTTCCAATTTCGGCATTAACGGGAGGCGGCGCATTTGCGGCAAAAATCTTGCCAGCACCGCAATTTCAGAAAATAGTTTTGGGTTGTTTCACTAAGGGATATCAATTTTCGGATTTTTATTTAGAATACTTAATATTACTCACAAATTATTTTTTCTACTTATTTTTAGCAAGTATTTTGCTTAAAAAACAGGAGAAATAGATGCGAGATTATTTAAGAAATTTATATATTTTATCGGTCAAAGAGTGGAAAAGTTTTTGCTCCGATAAGATAATGATGTTATTAGTTGTGTTAATTTTTTCTTTTTCGATTATTACCGTATCAAAATCAATTAGCACAGAGATAAAAAATGCCCGTGTTGCCCTAGTAGATGAAGATAAAAGTTATATCTCGCGCAGAATAACTAATGCTATTCAAAAGCCATATTTTCAAACTCCAATACATTATTCCTCGCTTAAAGAGGCGCAATTTGCAATGGATAGAGGTGAGGTTTTATTTATATTAGTCTTACCGCAAAACCTAGAACGCTATCTATTAAGCAATGAAAACATCACAATTCAAATCACAGCAGATGCAACAGTGGTAAGTCAAGCGGGAGTTGGAATAAATTATTTATCGCAAATTATTGCCAAAGAGTTAAAAAAAATAAATCCAAAAAATGAAGAAGAGAGCATTTTTTCTGTTGCGACAGTGGTGAAATATAATCCAAATTTTAATGATACTTGGTATTTATCTTTAATGAATTTGGCGACTTTTATTTTTATGCTCTCGATGATGCTAGTAGGTGCGGCAATAATGCGAGAAAAAGAACGGGGAACAATGGCGCATTTATTAGTTTTGCCCGTAACCGCCGATGAAATTGCCTTGTCAAAAATTATCGCCAACAGTGTAATTATCAACATCGCGGCAAGTTGCTCTTTATTTTTTGTAATTAAAGGAATTTTGCAGGTGGAAATTAACGGTTCAATCGGCTTATTTATTCTCGCCACGACAATATTTTTATTTTCTGCCTGTGCATTTGGTGTTTTTTTAGCGACTTTAACGGGTTCATTACCGCAATTTGCACTTTTAATGATACCTATTTTTATTGTTTTAAGGCTAATTTCAGGTGCTGAAACTCCAATTGATTCTATGCCTGATTTAATGCAAAGAGTTACAGAATTTTCACCGCAGACCCATTTTGTGCGCTTAACCGCAATGATATTATTTCGAGACGCAACAGTGCAAATAATTTTGCCAGAGATACTAATAACTTTTGCAATGGGAGTGGTGTTTTTATTGCTGGCTTTAAGTCGTTTTAGAATTATGCTTGATAAGTCAAATTAGGAGGAATGATGAAAAAAAATAAGTTAAACAGTGCAATTTTTTTCGCCATTTTTACAAGCTTAATTTTAACCGCTTGTGAAAGACCGACAAATGCTCCTAATGTTGATTTGAATATTGAATTACCAGCTGAATTTGCTATGCAAGATGCAAAAAATAGCAAAGAGAGTATAGGTTTATGGTGGAATAATTTTCAAGATGGGAATTTAAGTCAAATTATTATAACCGCAATGGAAAATTCACCTGATGTTTTAGTTGCCGAACAAAGAATAAATGCTTATCAGGCAAGGGTAAAACTTGCGCAAGCTGATTTTTATCCGACTGTGGGAATGAATGCTAAAAATAATCTTTCAGGAATAAATATTGACTTGCCAAATGACAATATTGCTGACTTAAACTTAAACGAGAGAATTTATCAAAGACAAACGGCAATTGCTGCAAGTTGGGAAGGTGATTTATTCGGCAAAAAAGCAGCAAACAGTGAAATTGCAAAATATGCACTAATTAGCGAAGAAGAAAAATTAAGAGCAATTAAAACTGCAATTGCGGCAAAAATAGCAGTTTTATATTTTGACATTATTTATAACGAGCAAATGCTTAAAAATAATAATTCTCGCATTAAAGCGGCAAATGATTTAATTAACTACGGTGAAAAAAGATTTCAAGCAGGACAGGGTAAAATTGACGGTATTTTGGAACTCAAACGGCAAAAGGAAAATTTGCAAGCTATAAATGCCATTTTTACGGCAAATATTGCGAATGACAGGGAAGAAATTTCTCTCTTATCTGGGATAAAAAATGATGCGATAGTGATAAAAAATAATCACAAGAGTGAATATCAAAATCTCCCTCTTCCGCCAGCTGGTGAAAAGCCAGAAAATTTGCTTTATCGCCGACCTGATTTACTAATCGCAAGGAATATTTTAGCTATTTATGTGGCACAGAGAAAAATTGCGCTTGCGGATTTTTATCCAAGTATTAAATTAAATTTCTCTTTATTGGAAGGCAAAATATCGCTTGGAGGTGATATTTCAGCCCAAAATAATGTATCTGGCGGACTTATTGGACTGGATATAAATTTACCGATTTTTACCGCTGGAAGATTAAGCGAACAGCTAAAAATTAAAGATGCAGAAATATTAGAAGCAGCAGAGGAGTATAGAAAAAAACTGCTAACAGCTATATTTGAAGTCGATAAAGACTACCGCAATAGTTGGGCGTTAAATAAACAAGTTGAAAATTTACAAAAGAGTGTAGAAATTAGCCGTAAAAAATTAGCGGCTAACAAAGAACTTTTTCAATATGGAAACACTACTTTCGACAAAATTGCAACAAGTGAATTAGAACTGATTGAAGCGGAAAATAAATATTTTGAAAACCGCAATTTGTATATTAAAAGCCTAATCAATTTATATGTAGATTTAGGCGGAGAGTGGTAGAAAAAACCAAACAGTAGAAAAATAAAAATCCGCCGAAATAAAAAACGGCGGATTTTGTTTTGCAAATAAATACAGGGCGCATCTAAATTTATTTTTTTACCATCGTCATCCTGAACGAAGCGAAGGATCTGCCGATAAGAGATTTTTCGCCTACGGCTCAAAATAACGAATTTTTAGAAACGCCATACAAATAACTGAATTTGTAGATACAAAACAGGATACGCTCCCGCGCGCCGCGGGTTATCGGCGGTAGTTTGGTGGTTCTTTGGTGATGGAAACATCATGAACATGGCTTTCGAGCATTCCAGCGTTGCTGATGCGGACAAATTGTGGTTTTGTGCGCATTTCTGCCAGATTACGACAGCCGAGATAGCCCATCGAGGAGCGCAATCCGCCCATCAATTGTGTTACTACGCCTGACAATGCACCTTTATATGGCACGCGTCCTTCGATGCCTTCGGGGACGAATTTTTCAGGTTTGCTACCGTCTTGGAAGTAGCGGTCGGCTGAACCATCATGCATTGCGCCGAGCGAGCCCATTCCGCGATATGACTTATACGAGCGACCTTGATACAACTCAACTTCGCCTGGACTTTCTTCCGTTCCAGCAAATAATCCGCCAGCCATCACCGCATCTGCGCCTGCTGCAATAGCTTTGGCAATATCGCCAGAGTAGCGGATTCCGCCGTCGGCAATAATTCGAATATTGCGTCCCTGCACGGCTTTGGCGACATTAGAAATTGCGGTAAGTTGCGGCACGCCAACACCAGCAACCACGCGGGTTGTGCAAATCGAACCTGGACCGATACCGACTTTAACAATATCCGCGCCCGCATCTGCCAAGGCGATTGCCGCATCAGCGGTTGCGATATTTCCTCCGACGATAAGTAAATCTGGATGTGCGCGGCGAAGTTCTCGCACGCGTTCGATTACGCCTTTGGAATGACCGTGTGCGGTATCGACTACGATTAAATCGACTCCTGCCGCGGTAAGTAGCGCGATTCGCTCTTCGCTATCTTTTCCCGTGCCGATTGCCGCTCCCACGCGCAGGCTTTCGTTTTCATCTTTCACCGCTAGCGGAAAATCACGCGTAGAACGCAAATCCTTCACAGTAACCAAACCTTTGAGATGAAAATCTTTATCGACAACCAAAGCTTTTTCGATGCGGTTTTCTTGTAGAACTTTTTTTACTTCCTGTGTTGCCGTGCCTTCTAAAACGGTTACCAGCCGTTCTTTCGGTGTCATTACATCACGGACTAAACCGCTATCGTCGGCATAGCGCACATCACGGCGAGTAACGATACCGACGAGTTTTCCGTGTTCTAGCACGGGCAATCCCGAAAAATTGTGTTCTTTTTGCAGACGGCGCACATCACCGATAAAAGCATCAGGCGAAGTGGTAAGCGGGTCGCGCACGACACCTGATTCAAAGCGTTTAACCTTGCGAACTTCTGCTGCCTGCGCTTCTGGCGACATATTTTTATGAATAACCGAAATTCCACCCATTTGCGCAAGCGCAATCGCAAGGCGCGCTTCGGAAACCGTATCCATCGCCGCAGAAACTAGCGGAATATTGAGTTTTACACCGCGAGCAAGCTCCAAAGATAAATCAACCTCACGCGGCAAAATTTCCGAATATGCTGGGACGAGTAAGACATCGTCAAAAGTTAAAGCTTCTTCAATAATTCGCATTTTTATACCTCTCTTTCTTTTGCGAAAACTTAAATTTTTATCAGGGTGTGTCTAAAAATTCGTCATTTTGAGCCGCAGGCGAAAAATCTCTATCGGCAGATCCTTCGCTACGCTCAATATGACGAGGATAAAAGAAAGACTAACCCTAAATTTAGATGCGCCCATCAATCGTTTTCAAACTTAAACTGTTTTTATGGCGAAATTCAAACAGCAAGTTTTTTAAGTTCAGTGCATGTTGAGCTTCAAAACCATTAGGAGAAAGCAACTTCATCCCCGAACTGGTTTCATCATTGCAATTGATTCTTTTATGTTCAAAATCACCGTTTGCCGAACTCGTGCGCAAATCTTGCTGGCAATAAACCTTGTCATCGGCAAGATATTCAATTAAATAACTCGAACCTTCTGCGGTTTCATAAGCATTGACATATTGCAAAGCATTTTGTCTATCAGCAGAAAAATAGAAATCGGTTACGAACATTTCATCTTCTTCGAAATGAATTTGCATAACTTGGCTGTTATCTTGAATGTTATCCGTTAAGTTGTTATCTGGCTCGCTCAAATCCAAAAAATAAAAAACAATTTTCTTTTTATCTTCCGTAAAGTCGATACTCAACAAATCTTTCACTGCCCGCTGATTATGTTTGTCAATTGCTTGGATTTTCTGCTCTATTTCTTTACCTTGTGCTGAACTGAAATCTAGCATCTGCCCACGGAAAGTTTTAATGTCGCTTTCTGGGTCGTTACTATCTTTATGGTTAAACAGATGCGGGAAAAAGTCCTTGGCATAAAAATTAAAAGTATCCAAATACTTTTGACCGTAATTCGGATTTGCAGCAGTCAAATTTTCTGGAATGCTGCGAGTGTGATTGGATAAATAATAAATTCGCTCTTCTTTTTTGCCTGAATATAAATTGTCGTTACGGTAGAAAAATAGCGGTTTTTCCTGCGTATCGAATAAGTATTCACGGTAAAACTTCTGCGCGGCTAAATTAAAACTTTCACGGATTAAATAAACCTGCTTCTCATCTTGTTTTTCACGGTAAAAAAGCTCAACTTTTCGCTCACAAATTCCCAGTGCTGCCACATTTTCTTTCTGCTGCAATAGAAGCTTTTTCTGGCTAGTTTTTGCCTCATTTTGCGCTTGTTGATAAATTTTGCGGATATTTTGAATTTCTTGATTGTCCGCAGCGAAAGAGAGGTTTTTCCAACCGAAAACCGCTATCAGAATTAAAAACAAATGTCTCATTTCTCTATCAATCCTAGAAATTTCTTATTGGTGTATCTAAATTTAGGATTAGTTCTATTTTTTTACCCTCGTCATCCTGAACGCAGCGAAGGATCTCCGAGAGATTTTTCGCCTACGGCTCAAAATGACGAATTTTTAGACACGCTCTTATAAAAAAACCGCCCGTTTGACACGGGCGGTTCGCTTTTATTTAACCGACTTTATGCATCACCATATTGCTTTGCATATTCTTCGGACAAATCAAGCCAGACTTCTTCTTCTTCTGTTAATTTTTCGCTTTGATTGAAATCCACACCGTGAGCGGCTTCTTTTTTCAAAACCGCTTCGGCACGACCTTTACTGCGACGAAGTTGTTTTTCCAAAACATCTTCCAGTAAATTCAAAGCTTGATACATATCGTCGTGGCGAGCTGTTCCGTGAATTGAGCCTCCGTGTTCTAAATGCAAAGTTGCATCGACGATTTTTTCGTGTTTTTCTGTTTGCAAAGTAACCTGGGCATTATTGACTTGCGGATGGCGTTGAGCGAGTTTGTCCAAGATAACGCCGACCTGCTCACGCATTGCATCGCTGATGTCGAGATGCTTTCCAGTAAGATTGAATTGCATAGAAATCTCCTGTTTATGAATTATTTGCAGCCTTGCTGCGCCGCTAATTTAGCACTTTTCAGCATTCAAATTGCGGATTTTCTTTTAAGTTTTCAAACATCTTTGTTGTATTAAAAACACAAAAGCCGCAAAGGAAAATACGGTTTTCTCTGATAAATCTCTAACGAGCGCATCCCAATTTATGGTTAGTTCCTTATTTCCGCGTCATCCTGAGCGTAGCGAAGGAACTGCTGATAGAGATTTTTCGCATACGGCTCAAAATGACGAATTTCGTAGATGAGCCCTAATAAATCTCTAATAGAAATAAGTCGTTTTGGCATCAGCTTGCGCATCACTAGCGATGAAATTAACGGTTTCGTCAAATGTTTTTTCCTTCCAGAATTTATTTATCTCCGCTGCTACCGCTTCGGCATTGTCCATATGCAGATGATGACCGCCAGATAAGCGTTTAACTTGAATATCGCGAGTTGCCTCGTATCTTGCTTGCAAAAACGGCATTTGCGGCGCATGCCCTTGGTCGGCTTCAATCATCAACACGCTTGCGGTAATTTCACGCATAAAACTCAACACTTGTTCTTCTGAAAACGCCGATGGCTGCCAAAAACGCAATCTACGGTCGCTAACAAACTGCCAACCGTTGGGAGTTTCTTGCAAAGAGCGGCGCAGTAAGAGTTCGGCGTTTTCAGGTTTCATTGCGCCTACTTGCAGACGCGCACGGATTAAGGCTTCTAAATCGTGTTGGCGACCAGAACGGCTTACGCGGTAATCCAAATTAGGAAATAAACGCCGAACCCGCGCAGGAATTGGATCGTTATCCGAATTTATCCGCGAACCGTAAAGCTCGATGCAAACCATTCTTCCGACTTGTTCGGGAAAACATCCCGCGTAAAAGGAAGCAATTGCCGAGCCAAGCGAATGAGTGAGTAAATCGAATTTCTTAATTCCCAAAGCATCGGCAATGTGATAGAGGTCATATAAATAATCCCCGAAATGACAACCGCCACCGAGCGGACGATGCTGCGAATGTCCGTGTCCAGCAAGCTCAATTGCCAAAATATTGATATCGGGATTTTCGGCGAGTAGATATGGCGCAAGGCGAGCAAAACTCATTGCATTGTCAAGCCAGCCGTGCAAAGCGATAACCGTATGTTTGCCCTTACCGTAACGCAAAGCCGTTAAGCGAATATGCGGTAAGTCGATGATGATTTCCTCAAAATTTTCTTGTGCTGCGGTCATTTTTTGTGTTCCTTACTGTGTTCCTTAAAAATTCAGAAAACGCGAGATTTTAATTTTTTTACCGCTGCTAGCGAGTTTTCACTAAATCGTCAAGAACTAATAGACATCTAAATTTAGTGCAGTCCTATTTTTTTACTTCGTCATCCTGAGCACAGCGAAGGATCTACCGATAAAGATTTTTCGCCTGCGGCTCAAAATGACGAATTTTGTAGATACGCCTTAATGTCATTAGCACGAGTTATATCTATGTCTAAATGAGAAAAATTTTTATTAGAAATAAGATTTATCTTTTAGAATAATGAGAAACAATCTTATTTTTAATTCAGAAAATTTTCGAGGTAAAAAAATGCAGCTTAAACGCAAACTATCCGCTCTAATTGCCGTAATCAGCGCAAATACAGCAGTCGCACAAAATATTACGGAATATCAAGCTTTTGAGCCAAATTCTGGTATCAATACGGTAAACACTAGCAGTTATGCTAATTATTCCAGCACTCCGAACACAAATGTCAGCACAAATAACACATTTGTCGATACAACCGATTATCAGGCTGGTTCTAGCAGCAGAAATACGCCCAAAAGCGGCGAATTAGGCACGATTACGGTTACGGGCGCAAAAACCGCAAATGGTTACAACTATTACGAACCGATTAAGTCCGATAACAACTTGACTAATGTCAATGTGGTAGCAGGCGAAAAATTACAGGAAGCTGGATATACAAATTTTTCTGATGCCTTGCGTCGCACGCCTGGTGTGAGCGTCAATGCTGCGGGAACTGCAATTGATATTCGCGGTCAAGGTTCTGATGCGACGACTTCGGTAAAAACAATGGTTGATGGCATTGAAATGCACCAAATGGGCGGACACGGCAGCCGTTCGCTCGACAGCTATGTCGGAGTGGAAGAAATTGACCATATTGAAATTATGCCTGGCGGCGGTGCGGTGGAATACGGTTCGGGCACGCGTGGTGGTGCGGTGAATGTGGTTACCAAAGGTTTTACGGGCGATAAATTGTCGCTGGGCACAAAGTTGTATGACTACGGCAGCACAAATAACGGACAAAGTCTAAATTTCGGCGCGGCAAAAGGTTTTGGCGAGAATTTTGCCCTTGCGATTAACGGTGATTTTGCCGATAGCGATGGCTTTCAAGATTATTCCTCTTCTCATAGTTCTAGAATAAATACTAAATTATATTTTAACCTCAACGAAGACCATAAAATCACCGCATCAGTGTCGAATTATCGCGATAACAGACACGGTGGAGCGGCTGGTATTCACGAAGAAATTTATAGCTACAACCGTAAATACAACAAGCCACCTACTGGTGATAAATCAACTTACCGCCAACCGCAAGCGGCAATTGAATATAAAGGGAATTTTTCCGATACATTTGAATTAGAAGCCAAGCTCGACGGCAGAAAATATCAAACCACCAACGGTATTTCTTCTAGCTTTGCCGATACGGTTTGGGACGGAAAACTAGCGGGAAAATATAAATACGCTGACGATTCCTATGCAAAAGTCGGACTTGTTCATACACACCATAACGGGCAAACTAACTACTCTTCGGGCAATGTTTCGATTTATGAAAAAGATACCGATGCGGTTTATTTAAGCTCGAAACATAAATTTAACGACATATTTACGATGAATTCAGGTCTCCGTTATGAAAAAGGCGATTATGTTTATGACTATCCAGTAACCGTCGACCGCGTCAAGAAAGAATTGCACACGCAAGGAACTACCAAAGATTATTTAGTTGAACTTCGTCCGACAATTACCTATTCGGATACGGGCGAAGCTTATGCCAAATTCACCCGTGGCACGACTTCTCCATCGCCGCTTAATTACCGCTCGATGAAACGCGAAAACGGAATTACCGAATATTTCGATAATCCAGATTTAGATTCTGAAACTTATACAACTTATGAATTAGGCATTAAAGATAACTTGAATTGGTCAAAAATAAATGCTGCGGTTTATTACAACCGTAATAAAGGTGAAATCGTTAATACAAATCCGAGTGCATCTGGACACTGCCAATCCGACCCTAATTGTTCGGGAACTCATTACATAAATTTAGATAAAACCGACCGCAAGGGGGTAGAAATTGGACTCGAACAGGAGCTTTTAGACGATAAATTGCACTTATACGAAAACGCGCAATTTATTTCCGCCAAACGCAAAGACGGCACGGGTTCAAAAGTGCCGTATGTGCCCTCGGTGCAAGCAAATTTCGGCGCAAGATACAAAGTTAATGACAACTTCTCGCTCACGGGAGATTTAACCGTAAAAGGCAAGTCGGAAGACGCATCAGGCAACGATTACAACTCCTACACCTTGGCGGATATCGGTGCGCAATATAAATTCAAGGGATTGAAAGTGTCAGCGGGAATAAATAATCTTTTTGATAAGAAGTATTACACCAGCAGGTCAGCACCCGTTATTTATTCAGGTGCGATGGCGGCATATTCACAAAATTATTGGACTTACACTCCAGGAGCAGGACGGCAATATTATTTGAATGCTAGATATGATTTTTTGTGAATAAATAAAGACCATTAAACACACTTGAAAGCAATTTTTCATTAAATCTTCATTGCAATTACTGTGAGAGTTCATAGTAGATTTTTCCCCGAATTGATTTCGGGGATTTTTTTATCTCGCATTTAAGCGGTAACTTCCATTGCCCCTGCATCAAGAAGAATTTTTTCTGCCCTATCAAAATCTAATTCGGTTTGAAATGTGAGTCGAAACGGCGGCGTGATTATTTCTTTACTTATTTCCGTCATTTCTGCCCGTTTAGCGGCGGAGAGAACTCGATTGATTGCAGCGTAATCACTAATTAGAGCGGTAATTTCTAGTTTGGCAATGAGGGGAATAAGTTTTGCTTTATCAATTGCCTCACTGGCAGCAGTTTTGTAAGCGCGAATTAAACCCGTTGTGCCAAGCAGCGTGCCGCCGAAATAGCGCACGACAATAATTGCGGCATCGGATAAATTGGCAGAAATAATCTGATTTTGAATCGGCAGCCCTGCTGTGCCACTCGGTTCGCCATCGTCATTAGCACGAGTTATAAATTTGTCAATCCCGAAGCGGTAAGCGTAACAATGATGTTTGGCTTTGAAATGCTCTTTTTTTAACTCTGAAAGTTTTTCGTTTAATTTGTCCTGACTGTTGCAGGGAAATAAATAAGCCAAAAAACGACTTCCCTTATCACGAAAAATCCCTTCATTTATTCCTTCGACGGTAAGTAAAACTGCTTTATTCATTACAAGTTAAGTGCTATGAAAAAATATGAACTAATCATTGTTTCAAAAATACAACAAATTATTTCTTTTCTCGCGTTTTGTGCTAAACTGCGCGCTCTTATTCAATCTCCAATTAACCTTAATTCAAGTACATAGGAAAAAACAAATGAAATTTGCTCCTGTTCTTTTTGTAGCTGCTTTTGCTGTTGCAACTGCTAGCGCACAACAAGCTACTGTTGGCGGACAACCAGTTCAAGTTCGCAATCTTGATCAACTTACTGCTGTTCCTGCAAATACTCCTTTAATGCCAGCAAATGCTGCTCGCGCTCGTGCAGCAATTCCCGTAAAACAAATCAAAGTTGATAGCAACGGTGTTGCTCATCTTTCTGGTGCAGTTCGCAGATTGGGTGAAGATGTTTATCGCTTCCAAGGCAATGCTGGTGATGTTGTTCGTGTAATCAGCAAAAAAGCCACCGCAATGGAATTTGCGATTTTCTCTCCACAATCTGGCACTAATTTCGGCACAAATGTAGTTTTACCAGCTGATGGTGTTTATGAAGTTCGTATTGTCAATAACCGTCGTAAAGCTGCTTGGGACAAAACTCCGCATCCTTATAACTTAACTTTCACTTTGGCTCGCGGAAGATAATTTTTTATCTTGTGGCTGATAAAAAAAATCGAAAAACGCTGGATTTTCCAGCGTTTTTTTATGCAATTTGGATAGCTTATGAAATGCTTGGTATTAGACAAATATCCACCTTTTTTGCCGCTTGAAAATTATTCGCTTTTATCCTCTGTGCCTGATAGCGATTTTTATTTACGGGAAATTGACGGCATTTGGCGCTTATTTTTTGCCGAGCAAGAATTGTTGCATTTAGATTTTGCTTCGGCGTTTTACCGTGCCCGCGGTGGTCTGGAATATTTACCGAAAGCGTTTAAGAATTGCGAGCGTATTTTTGACGCTACCGCTGGTTTTGGGCGGGATTCTTGGCTACTTGCCTATCGCGGTAAAAATATTTTGCTTTGCGAACGCAATCCTTATTTAGCCACTTTGCTGTTGCAGGCGAAATTTCTCTCTGAGCGGCAGGAAAAAATCCTTGCGGTTGCTCGGCGCATTGAAATTATTTTTGCCGATAGTCGGGAATATTTATCAAGCAAGACGGCGGCGGATTTTGATGCGATTTATCTCGACCCGATGTATCCCGAAAAGAAAAAAAATGCGGCAGTGAAGAAGGAAATGCAGATTTTGCACCGTCTTTTGGAAATGCCTGATTTAGCGGAACAGGAACGGTTATTTTTTGCGGCAACGGAAAGCGGTGTAGAAAAAATTGTGGTTAAACGCCCGAATTACGCCTGTGAGTTAAGCGCGAAAATTCCTGAAAATTACCGTCTTAATCACACGGTTAATGCGGTAAATACTCGTTATGTTGTTTATATGCGCAATTAACGGCTTCTTGCGTTGTAATGAGCCGTTTTTACCGTCAATTTCGTCGTTTATGGCACTTTTAGCTTAAATACAGCTTTTAAGATTTTTTCTGATTTTTCGGCGATTAAGCCTGTTTGATGCGCATCTTCGGGATTAAAAACAATCAAGCTTGATTTTTCCGCGGCAAGAGCAAATTTTTGGAGATTTTCCGCTGGTGGTTCAATCGATAAAAAGTCGCGTTCGGCGTTGTATTCCCCGCAATTGCAAAGCGAAACATCCGTAAATGCAACTTTTTCCCTACCGCGCAAAACGAGGTGAATATCGATGTATTTGCGGTGTGCTTCCCAAATTCTTTTTTCTTTGGTATCGGTTTGATATTCAAAAACATTGACAAAAAAATCCCTACCTTCAATTTCGCGCTCACCTAAATTGTCAGCGAGTTTTTCCGCTGAAATTTCATTCAAAAAAGCGAGCACTTTGCGGATGGGATAAGTTGCGGTGTCGGTCAAAGAAAAATATTGCATTTTTTAACTTCCAGAGTTTTGTTCTGCGGAGAGATTTTTCGCGCATTTATCCAAAATTTCGTTAATAAAGCGGTAGGAAGTATCAACCGCACCGAAAAGTTTGACTAATTCGACCGCTTCGTTGATGACGACGGTGTTGTGAATATCGGGTCGGTAAAGGATTTCATAAAAACCAATCCACAAAATTGCGTGTTCGACGGGGTCGATTTCGTCTGTGGCGCGTTTGGCATATTTTTCGATTAAGGCATCAAGCTCTTCGCGGCGGCTAGTGATTTCCTGATAAGCGAGTTCGAAATATTCCTTATCGTAGTTATCGTCCTGCTCGTCGCTGTATTCCACAAACAAATCCAGCACGCGGTGCGGTTTATCGCCCGTAATTTGCCATTGATAAAGAATTTGCGTGAGCCTGCGACGGGCATTGATGCGTTTTTTCTGGCGGAGGTTACGGGCGCGTTTTTTTTCTGTTTTCTCCGCTAGCTCTTGATTTTGCGCGTGCTGGCTCATTAGGACAATCTCTCTAAATTAGCGAGTAAATTCACCATTTCAATTGCGCTCATTGCCGCGTCTGCGCCTTTATTGCCAGCTTTTGTGCCCGCGCGTTCGACCGCTTCTTCAATGTTGTTAGTAGTTAGAACGCCAGTAATTACTGGAATGTCATATTTGAGTGCAACTTGTGCAAGACCTTTTGCTTGTTCGGATACGACTACATCGAAATGCGCGGTTGCACCACGGATAACCGCACCGAGCGCGATGATTGCCGCATATTTTTTACTTTTAGCGCAGGCTTGGGCTGCAAGCGGTAATTCATGCGCGCCTGGAACATAGACCACATCGATATTTTCAAGAGATACACCGTGTCGGCGGAGCGTGTCGATCGCGCCCTCTTCTAGTTTTTTGACGATAAATTCATTAAAGCGCGAGCAAATGATGGCAAAGCGAGCGGCAGAATTAGCGGAAAAATCTCCTTCGATGCGTCTCGGTTGCGAGTTTGAAAGCTGTTTAGTCATAAATAAAAAATCCTTAAAAATTGAAAAAATCAAGCAGTCGTGCGGTTAGGAGTTAATAAATTCGCTCACTTCTAACTGATAGCCAGAAATTCCTGAAAAACGATACGGTGCGCTCATCAGCCGCATTACTCGCACATTTTGGTTAAGCAAAATTTGCGCCCCGATGCCATAAGTTTTGAGTTCCTGCTCTTGTTTGCGCGGCGGAGGCGCATCGTGATGCGAAAAAGCGTGCATTCTCTTGATGATATCGTTTTGCGTTTGACCGTCATCAATCACCACCACAATCCCCTTCTCTTCCTTGGAAAGTGCTTCGAGCGCATCATCCAAACTGTGATGGCGCTCGGGCATTTGCGCATCGAATAAATCAAACAGCGGATTTTGCAAATGCACACGCACGAAAGTCGGCTCATCAGGATTGATTTTGCCTTTGACTACCGCATAGTGCATCGTTTTGCTTACCGTGCTTTGGTAGGCGGTCAGGATAAAAGTGCCGTAACGAGTTGGAAGTTCGCAAGAAGCAACGGGCACAACGGTTTGCTCACGCGCAAGACGGTAAGCGATTAAATCCGCAATCGTGCCGATTTTGATACCGTGAGTTTTGGCAAAAATTTCTAAATCGGGACGGCGAGCCATTGTGCCGTCATCTTTCAAGATTTCACAAATTACCGCAGCTGGCTCATAACCCGCAAATCGCGCCAAATCCGAACCAGCTTCGGTATGTCCAGCACGCACCAACACTCCACCGTCTTTTGCCACAATCGGGAAAATGTGTCCAGGCTGCACAATATCCGCAGGCGTTGCATTGCGAGCGACGGCGGTTTTAATCGTATGCGCGCGGTCATAGGCGGAAATTCCCGTGGTTACGCCTTGTGCTGCTTCGATTGATACCGTAAAAGCGGTCGAATATGCCGCTGTATTGCGCTCGGTTTGCTGCCGAAGTCCCAGCTGTGCTGCCCGCGCCGTAGTAATCGTCAAACAAACCAAACCACGGCAATGCTTAACCATAAAGTTGATGCCCTCTGGCGTGATGCGCTCGGCAATAAAAACTAAATCGCCCTCGTTTTCGCGGTCTTCATCGTCCATCAAAATAATCGGCTTGCCCGCGGCTAAATCAGTAATTAGCTCTTCGGTGGAATTGAGAGAAAAATGACTAATCTCTTTTGAGTTGTCTTTAATAATTTCTTGCGACATAAAGATTCCTAAAAACGAAAAATTGTTAGCAAAAATGGATAATTTTGCTTATTTGATTGAGACAGATTAGATATTTGAAATTTGCTTGTGATGATTTTTAAGTAATAAATTGAAACACAAGACGGTATAGAAATCGGGCATTATAGTGATTTAAGCCTTCCGATAGCTTGCGGTAGTTTTAAGTCGCACAAGGCATTAAATAACGGTAATAATTATTTTGTTTGATACGCTAAATAATTATCTACAAGAATATAAAAATTTAACCGCAAGAGATAAATATTTTTTAGCAAAGAGTGAATTTTTTTACATTTTTTTATTCCTTACAATTAAATAGCAATAAAAAAATCGCATATCCATAGTGAAATAAATTTATTTTCAGGAGCTAAAACAATGAAAACAGTGTTAATTATTGGGGCTGGTGGTGTAGCAAATGTGGTGGTGCATAAATGCGCACAGGATAAGAATTTATTTTCAAAAATAGTGCTTGCTAGCCGCACTGTATCAAAATGTAATGCAATTGCCGCGGATGTCAAAAAACGCACGGGAGTTGAGGTCGAAACACGGCAAATCGATGCGGACAATGTTCCAGAGCTCGTTAATTTAATCCGTAAAGTCCAGCCAGATTTGGTGATGAATATTGCCTTGCCCTATCAAGATTTACACATTATGGATGCTTGTTTGGAATACGGTGTAGATTATCTCGATACCGCCAATTATGAGCCGCCAGAAACCGCAAAATTCGAATACAAATGGCAATGGGCATATCAAGATAAGTTCAAAAATAAAGGGATTAAAGCCTTGCTCGGTAGCGGTTTTGATCCAGGGGTAACCAATGTTTTTACCGCTTACATCAAAAAGCACTTACTCGATGAAATCACGGAATTAGACATCATCGACGCAAATGCTGGCGATCACGGTTTGCCTTTTGCAACTAATTTCAATCCTGAAATCAATATCCGTGAAGTAACCGCGCCAGCTCGGCATTGGGAAAATAATTCTTGGATTGAAACTCCTGCTCTTTCCAACAAACGCGCTTTTGATTTTCCCCAAATCGGCGAAAAAAATATTTATTTGATGTATCACGAAGAGCTGGAATCTTTGGTCAAACATTTTCCTGAAATCAAAGTTGCCCGATTTTGGATGACTTTTTCCGATAATTATTTGAACCATTTACAGGTTTTGCAAAATGTCGGTATGACTTCGATTGAGCCGATAATTTATGAAGGGCGAGAAATTATTCCAATTCAATTTCTGCGTGCGGTTCTGCCCGACCCTGCCTCGCTGGGAGCTAGAACCAAAGGCAAAACCTGCATCGGCTGCGTAGCAAAAGGTAAAAAAGACGGTCAAACTAAAACCGTTTATGTTTATCAAATTTGCGATCACGAAGAATGTTACAAAGAAGTCGGCTCGCAAGCTATTTCATACACCACGGGCGTGCCTGCAATGGTTGGGGCAAAAATGCTATTAGAGGGTAAATGGAATGGCGCGGGAGTGTTTAATATGGAACAATTCGACCCCGATCCGTTTTTAGCTGAATTAGGTCAATGGGGGCTGCCTTGGGAAGTCAAAGAGTTATGATTTTTTCGGCTAACAGCTTAATTTTATTTATTCAACAAATACTTAAAAAAAGGAATATTCCAAATGGGATTTTTAGACAGTAAAAAAATAGTAGTTACAGGCGTTGCCAGCGATTTATCAATTGCTTTCGGTATCGCATCAGCAATGAAAAGAGAAGGTGCGGAGTTAATTCTTACCTATCAAAACGATAAATTAAAACCACGAGTTGAAAAACTAGGGGCAAAAATCGGAGTTTCAGAGTTTTTACCACTTGATGTTGCTAATGAAGAAGAAGTTGCAAAAACCTTCGAAGAGGTGAAAAAAACTTGGGGCGGATTAGACGGATTAGTGCATGCAATTGCCTTTGCACCGCGTGAAGCCATCGAAGGACGCTTTTTAGACGGCTGTAACAAAGATTCTTTCACCACCGCCCTACAAATTTCCGCTTACTCATTTCCGCTGCTGATGCGTTACGCAGCCCCCTTAATGCAAGGCAGAAAGGCAGCCGCGCTGGCGATGACCTATCTCGGTGCTGTGCAAGCCGTGCCGAATTACAACACAATGGGCGTTGCCAAAGCGGCATTAGAAGCGAGCGTGCGCTATTTAGCAGCAGATTTAGGTCAGGACGGAATTCGTGTGAATGCGGTATCCGCAGGTCCTATCCGCACACTGGCAGCATCTGGGATTAAAGATTTCCGCAAAATGCTCAAAGGTTTTGAAAAAACCGCACCTTTGCGCCGCTGCGTAACCATCGAAGAAGTCGGCAATACCGCCGCATTTCTCTGCTCTGATTTAGCTTCTGGCATTACGGGCGAAATTACCTATGTCGATGCAGGATTTAATATTTTCTCCTCCGTCGGCGTAGAAGAAGACGAAAAATAAAAAACTTCAATCGATAAAAAATAACACTTGCTATTTCAAGTGTTATTTTTTACCCTCTCAACGATTATTTTTGATACTGTTTAAGCTCAATTTTATGGCTAGTCTCGATATTTTTACCGTTCTACTTTTAA
This sequence comes from Cardiobacteriaceae bacterium, assembly GCA_017484165.1. GTDB lineage: Bacteria > Pseudomonadota > Gammaproteobacteria > Cardiobacteriales > Cardiobacteriaceae > RGIG9182. Next base: position 73,834 of record JAFUTP010000053.1, read on the forward strand.
TCTTCGCTGGTTGTTTTTCAGGATTTTCTGCGGGACTTTTAGGCATCGGCGGCGGAGTAGTTATCGTCTCGGCATTTGTTTATATTTTTTCTTGGAAGTTTGGAGCGAGCGAATTTTTACAACATACCGCGGTCGGAACTTCTTTTGCGGTGATGGTTTTTACGGGATTAGTCAATGTTTTTGCGCAAAATAAATCAAAAAATGTTGATTGGAATTTAGTTAAAAAATTTGCCCCCTTTTTGATTTTGGGAGTAATTATCGGCTCGATTTTTTCACTCGGTATTCCTGAAAAAGTTCTGCGTTTTTTATTTCTAATATTTTTATACTTTACCGCGATAAAAATGTATCTGGATATGCCGCAAAATCACACTGTTCGCGATAAAATTTTACGCTCTACTGGCTTTTTTATCGGTTTATTTTCCAGTTGGGTCGGTATTGGCGGTGGTGCTTTTATGGTTCCGTTTTTCCGTTATTGTGGCTATTCGGCGCATTCTGCCATCGGCACTTCTGGAGTTTTAACTTTTCCCGTAGCACTTGCTGGTGCAATTTCCTATCTTTCCACTGGTTTGCAAGTTAATAATTCCATTCCCAATACCATCGGTTTTATTTACCTCCCAGGACTAATTATTTTATCTCTTTGCACTATTTTTACCGTCCCTTTTGGCTCTTTTGTAAAAACTAAAATATCGCAAAAAGCTCTGCAAATTCTCTTCGCATTGATGAGTTTTTCCATTGCAATTTTGATGACCATTAAGATGTTTAATATTTAACTCTTCTTCGTAAAAAATTACCCTGTTATGAGTAAAAATAATATTGCCAAAATTACGGATTTTGATTATCTTGCGCGCGGAATTGCCCATATTGACGGTAAAACGGTTTTTATTAGCAATGCCTTAATAAATGAAATTGTCCGTTATGAAATAGTTGCGCAAAAGAAAAATATTATTGAAGCAAAGGCAGTTGAAATTATCGAAAAATCCCCCTTTCGCCGTGAAAATGTTTGCCCCTATTATGGAAAATGCGGTGCTTGTCATTTGCAACATTTGGAATATTCAGAACAAATCGCACTAAAAGAAAAAATCTGGCAAAGACAACTTGAAAAATATGCAGGTGGCAGCTCAAAAAATAAACTAACAGCTATATTTGGAACAGAGCAAAATTACCGCAGCCGTGCCCGTCTAGCCGTTGATTACCGCAAAGAAATCAAACTAGGATTTTGCGAAAATGCTTCTAATAAAATCGTTGATATCGATGAATGTCCGATATTGCAAAAAAACTTATCTCTTGCTATCAAAATAATTCGCAAATTTATTCAAAATAATTCGGAAATAAAAATTGCGGAAATTACTTTATGTCAAGGCGAAAAATCCTCTGCGATAGACTTATCTTTATTAAATAAAAATAACACTATCGAGCTAAAAAAATTACTCTCTTTATCGGAAAAATTAGCAGAAACGACCAATATCGCTTGGAATATTTTTGTCAATAATCAAATAGCAATTGAAAAAGAAGAGCTTTATTTCTCACCGACAAAAAATCTCAAAATCAATTTTTACCCCGATGATTTTGTGCAAAGCAATCAGGAATTGAATAAAAAAATGGTAGAAGAAGCTTTATCTCTTGCGGAAAATAAATCCAACTCTTATGCTGATTTATTTTCAGGTTTAGGTAATTTTTCCCTACCTCTTGCGAGTTTTAATAAGCAGGTGTTTGCGGTAGAAGCCATCAAAGATATGGTTACAAGAGCTCAAATTGCTGCAAAGAAAAATAATCTGCACGGTATAATAAAAAACAATTGCTTTGACCTGTTTAAGCCTAATAAAAAGCTATTAGCAGAACTCAAAAATTATGATTTTTGGTTACTTGACCCACCGCGGGCTGGCAGTTTGGAATTAGTGCGGTCTTTGATAGACAATAAATATCAACCGCAATTTATTCTTTACATCTCATGCAATCCCGCTTCTTTTGCGCGTGATGCCAAGATTTTGCGCGAGAAATACCAGCTAATTCAATCGGGAATTTGCGATATGTTCGCCAACACGCATCATTTAGAAACTATCAATTTGTTTGAATTGAAATAAAAAACAAGTGGCGCATCTAAATTTAGATGTAGTTCTTTTTTTTTGCCTCGTCATCCTGAGCGCAGCGAAGGATCTGCAGATAGAGATTTTTCGCCTACGGCTCAAAATGACGAATTTCAAAAACAACTTGAAATATAAATCGAACTATTTACTTAAAAATTGAAATTTGGTGCGCATTTCCTCTTTTATTGCCGCCTTACTTTCCGTCGCAGCACCGTGCATTAACTCCTCCAAAAAGTCTTTTGGCGCAGAAAAATCAACTTCTTTATTTCCCACAAAATCTTTTTTCAGTATTACTTCACGGTCATCTGTTCCGTCAATCAAACCTAATTTTTGAGCCTGTGTTCCCGTCCAAAATAAACCGCTAAATAAATCTGGATTTTCTTTTAATTTATCACCTCTTCCAGCTTTAACCGCATCAATGAACTGCTTATGTAATTCCGTCAAAAGACTATCAAGATGAGCTTTTTCTGCATCATCAATCGGACGCGCAGGATTTAAGAAAGATTTGTGCTCACCAGCAGTAAAAGTGCGGTCTTCCAAACCAATTTTGTTGAGCAATTCGCCGTAACCAACACCTTGAGTAATCACCCCGATTGAACCGACAATCGCGGAAGGATCGGCATAAATCTTATCCGCCGCAGCCGCGATGTAATACGCACCAGACGCGCCAATATCATCAATAAACGCATAAACGGGAATTTTTTTATCCTTCTTCAAGCGCACAATTTGCCGATAAATTCTCCCTGCCTGCACAGGCGAACCGCCAGGCGAATTTATCAGCAAAAACACCGCCCTTGTCCCGTGATTCTTAAATGCTTTTTCCAATGCCCCATTGATTTTTTCTGCACTGGCATAGCTTGTCGAAGAGATAACCCCTTCGATTTTGACCGTTGCCACAAAATGTTCAGGCTTTTTATCCACATTGCCAGCAGAGAAAGTGATTAGAAATATCAATAAGGCAAAAATAATTCCCCGAAAGATATAACGAGAAATTCGCCAACGCCGTAATTCTGCACGGATTTCGGAAAGAATAGTGAGTAATTTTTCGTCCATATATACCTGTTTTATAAAATGAAATGAATATAAAAACCGACAAAAACCGCATATTTTTTATCATAAATGCAAATTTTTTCGCAAGCTTATTTTATTTCTACATAAATAAATAGAATGTCCGCTTTTTAGCAACAAACAATGAAGGAGAACAATATGTTTCACGAATATCGCGAAATAGTTTCCCAATTACGCCAAGATGACACGCATTTTGCCCGTCTTTTCAATGAGCATAACGCTTTGGACGAAGAAATCGAAAGATTGATGAACGACCCCAAAGCAGCCGTTCGCTCCGATGAAATTGATGCCAAAAAACGCGAAAAACTCCGCTTAAAAGACGAGTTATACCGTCTCATCAAAGAAAAAGAAGCACAAGGTTAAGTGCTTTTTATCTCAAATCTAAAATAAAAAATGCTCGATTTTTCGGGCATTTTTTATTGGGCGCAGCTAAATTTATGGTTAGTTCTATTTGTTTTACTCTCGTCATCTTGAGCGCAGCGAAGAATCTGTCGATAGAGATTTTTCGCCTACGGCTCAAAATGACGAATTTCGTAGATACCCCTATTATTTATTCACAAACAGATATTTAAGTTTCAAGGAGAACAAGATGAAAAGTAAAAATACAGTCAAAACCACAGAAAGTGCTAACACAGCAATTGATTTTTCCGACTTTTCACAATTTTCTCCCCAAGATATTTACTTAAACCGCGAACTGACTTGGCTTGATTTCAACCGTCGCGTTTTATCGGAAGCGGCAGTTGTAACAAATCCCCTGCTGGAACGGGTGAAGTTTCTCGCGATTGTGTCTAGCAATTTAGATGAATTTTTTATGAAACGCATCGGCGGTTTGAAACAGCAAGTCGCCGCGCAAATGACTGCTCTGTCCGTTGATGGTCGCAGTGCGCAAGAACAAATTGATGCTTGTTACGCGGTGGTCGGTCAGATTGAGGAAGAGCTCAACGAAATTTGGTTGCAACTGCACTGCGAACTTGCTGCAAACGGCATTCATATCCTGCAATTTGCCGATTTATCCAGTGAGGAAAAAGAACAAATGCGACTTTATTTCGCACAAAATATTTATCCCCTCCTCACTCCGCAAGCGATGGACCCCGCCCATCCGTTCCCGTTTGTCAGCAATTTATCTTTGAATTTGCTCGTCAGTTTGCAATATCCCGATAGCGAACGCAGTTCAATCGCCAGAGTAAAAATCCCAGTCGGACAAGGCACAGCGCGCTTTGTCGAAGTCGCAAGCAATAGTGAAAATCCTCAAATCCGCAAATTTTTACCGCTAGAAGATTTAATTCTTGCCAATCTCGACTTACTTTTTCCCGAAATGCAAGTCATCGCCGCAGATTTATTCCGCGTTACTCGCAATGCCATCACCGAAAAAAGTGAAGATAAAGCCCAAGATTTGCTTCTACTCATAAAAGACGAACTGCTCGAACGCCATACCGCACCGATTGTCCGCCTGCAATATTGCGAGGGAATTTTGCCCGTGCATAAGGGAATGCTCGCCGCAGAACTGCGACTTGATGAGGAAAAAGATACTTTCGCAAGCCGCACTCTCGCTCTTAAAGATTTATTTGAAATTTATGCACTCGAGCGTGCGGATTTGAAATTTCCACCGCACTATCCCGAAGAACAGGAAAATTTCATCGGCGAAGACAATATCTTCCACGCTATCCGTAAATCTGGACCGTTTCTAGTTCAGCATCCCTATGAAAGTTTCAGCTCAACCGTCGAACGCTTACTCGCCGATGCCGCGCAAGATCCGAAAGTTATCGGCATAAAAATGACCCTCTACCGCACTTCCGCCGACAGCAAAATCATCGAACATCTCTTGGACGCATCGCGCAACGGCAAGCAAGTAACGGTAGTGGTAGAAGTTAAAGCGCGCTTCGACGAATCCGCCAATATCCGCTGGGCACAACGCCTAGAAGAAGCAGGAATTCACATTACTTACGGCATCGTCGGTCTTAAAACTCACAGCAAATTGATTTACATCATCCGCCACGACTACGACGGTTTACGCCGCTACGCCCACATCGGCACAGGAAATTACCACAGCGGCACAGCACGACAATATGCAGATTTCGGACTTTTTACCGCCGACCGCCAAATCGGTGCAGATTTAACCGAATTGTTCAACTATTTGACTACGGGTTACACCCCAAACCGTAAATATCAAAAAATTCTTCCCGCACCGCGCCACCTAAAACAAGCACTCATCGACAAAATCCGTCGCGAAGCAGAATTAGCCAAAAACGGCAAAACCGCCAAAATCCGCTTCAAATGCAATGCCTTGGAAGATAAAGATTTAGTTGATGAGCTCTACCGCGCCTCACAAGCAGGAGTGCAAATTGAACTACTCGTGCGCGACACTTGCCGCATTGTTGCAGGTCGTGCGGGACTTTCAGAGAATATTTCCGTTTTAAGCATCGTCGGCAGATTTTTAGAACACGGCAGGATTTATTACTTCTACAACGACGGTCAAGAAGAATTTTTCATCGGTTCAGCCGATTTAATGCACCGCAATTTAGAAAGCCGCGTCGAAGTTCTAGTGCAAATCGAAAAACCAGAATTACAACTCAAACTCGCCCACTACCTCGATGTGCAATTTTCTGAAACAGTCGGAGCTTGGCAAATGCTTCCCGATGGTTCATACGAACGGCGTAAAAATACAGAAAATCAAGAACATTGCCAGGAAATATTTATCAAAGAAGCAAAATCCCGCGCTAAATCCGCAAGCCAAATCCGACACCGCAAAACTAAATCCCTCACCTAGCCCGCTGCGAGCGGGAGCGTATCTTTATTTGCATCTACGATTACCGTGTTCTGTATTTATTTGCAAAACCAATCCGCCGCCCGCGACGCGCGGGAGCGGTCGCCAGCACCGACCCGCGATGCGCGGGAGCAAATCCTGATTTGCATCTACAAATATCGTTTTCGGTATTTATTTGCAAAACAAATCCGCTGTGTAAAAAGGCGGATTTTTATTTTTAGCGTAAATTTCCGCCCTCTTCCGTCTTTTTAGCCGTAGGGTGGGCAACTTGTTGCCCACGCGGAAATCTAATTCAAAATAAACGAAGCAACAAACTTAAAGACAGTATGTTCAATACG